>DASQVJ010000066.1:0-6253 GCA_035640835.1 Bryobacteraceae bacterium | reverse complement strand
CGTGCTTGAAGAAGTGCTCCTCGAACTGTTCCCTGGTGATGGTGGCGTCGCGAACCACCGAGGTGACGAACTCGTCCAGCCCTTCCGACATGGTTGGACCCGGCAACACGGAGTTCACCGTCACGCCCGTGCCCTTCGTTGTCTCGGCCAATCCCCGAGCGATTGCCAGTTGCGCCGCCTTGGTCATCCCGTAGTGAATCATCTCCGCCGGAATCTGCAATGCTGATTCGCTCGAGATGAAGACAATCCTTCCCCAGTTCTTCGCACGCATCAACGGAAAGTAATGCCTGCTCAGCCGAACCCCGCTCATCACATTGATCTCGAACATCCGCATCCAATCCTCATCCGGAATCTCTACAAAAGGTTTTGGATCGTAGATGCCCAGATTGTTGACCAGAATGTCGACTTCCGGGTATCGAGCAATCGCTTCAGCAACACCCTCAGCCGTCGCGAGGTCGGCGGCCAGCTCGTGAACCTTGCCGCGTGCTGAGGAACGGACTTGCTTGCCGGCCGCTGCGACCCGCTCCTTCGTCCGCCCATTCACAATCACGTCCGCACCTTCCCCAGCCAGCGATTCTGCAATGGCCAAACCGATGCCCGCTGTCGATGCGCTCACCAGCGCCAGCTTTCCGTTCAGTTGGAGATCCATTCCCTTAGGGATGTCCAAAGCACCACCATGGATCCGGGATCCTAAAACAGGAGGCGCGGGATCGCCTCATTTGCGGGTCCCACAAAAGGGGTGAAAATTTGGCTTCGTTTCGGCAATTCAGTCTGCCGTGCGCACCGGCTGCAGCCCAACCCTCGACAGCATCTCGCGGAACCTCGGGTCATCGTGCAACTCCGCAAATCGCGGCTCGATGGCGGAAAACGGGAGGTGGGCTTGCTTGTCCTGATAGGCCTTATCCAGGGCCTCGAGCGCATCGTCACGGTTGCCGAGCGCCAGTTCGACCGCCGCAATCTGACAGGACACATGCCGCAGCTCGCGATCCATTTTTCGCAGGGTCTCGAGCACACTCTTGGCCTCGTCACGTCGCCCGGTCCTGGCCAGCAAGTACCCGTAAGCCGGAAGCGCAAAGCGATCCCGCGGATTGCTCGCAAGCGCCCTCCGATACGATGCGAGCGCCCCTTCCACATCTCCCTTGGTCTCGAGCGCAAACCCGAGCATCACCTGGACCTTTCGGCTCTCCTGGTCGATCTTCTCTGCCTCTCGTAAGAGCGCAAGAGCAGCGTCAGGACGACGAAGGTCAAGCAGAATCTCCGCCTCTTTCGTGAGCAGCCGGGGCAATCCTGGCAGCATCGCCCGGACCTTGCGAATCTCGTCTTCGGCTTCCTGCACCCTGCCCGTTTCACGCAGCAAGTCAGCGAACTCGACGGCTGCCTGAGCGTTCGTCGGCTCAAGCTCCAATGCCCGTCGATAGGCTGCTTCGGCTTCAGCAAAGTGCCACTTGAGGAAGAACAACACGGCGCCCTTCATGTGGTGCGCGGCGGCAAGCTTCGGATCTGCCGCGATCGCACGATCAGCAGCACGCTCGGCCCTGCGCATATCTTCCCCGTGATCTCGACCAACGCACGATGCTGAGTAATCGTAGGCTTCGGCCAAAGAGGCCCAGCCACGTGCGAACGATGGATCCTTCGCCACCGCAAACTCAAATCGCTCGATAGCCCGAAGCAGCGGTGCGGGAGTTCCATGATCCGGTGCGGCGTTATACGGGTCGATGTTCAGCAACTGAACGCCTTCCATCCATGCCTGCTTCGCCTCCGGATCCACACTCCTGTTGTTGCTCACGAGCGCCATGATCATCGCCAGGGCACACACGAGAGCAACGACGGCAATCACGCTAAACCATCGATACTGCTGGATGGGCGGAGGCACAGGGACGGTAATCGGGACATCAACAACAGCCGGAGCTTCAGGCGCGGCATCTCGTAGCTCGAAGTGCGGTACGTACGTGCCTTTGGGGATCGACACGATCACAGGGTCCGAACTGCCTTCTGTTTCATAGTAGGTACGAAGGCGAGCGCGTAACCTCGTCGCTTCCACACGAACGAACGAGTCGGACCTCGAATCGTAGTTTGTGCCGCGGCCGTAAAGGTCCGCAGCAATCACCGTCTCTTTGATCTCGCCGGCCCTGCCTTCGAGAGTCATCTCCACGATGTAGCGAAGGAACCGGGTGTGCCGGTCCGCCGTCGCAAAACGCTGGGACGACAGGATCCGGTTTAGTTCGTCTTCTACTTGCTCGCGATCGAGGGATCCCGCAGTCCTCACAGCACTCATACCCCGCACTCCATGTCGGTTAAACGCGCAGCAAACGAAAGCCCTCTCGGGCATTGCTGCGCGAGAGGGCTTGGGATTCGAAACGAGGCCCGGCTTAGAAGTTGAACTTAAAGCCGAGTTGGATTTGACGGGCGAAGTTGGTCGTGCTCGGCGGAATGATCGCGAAGTTCGGATCCGTGGAGCTCATGTTGGGGCCCGACCGGACCGCCGTGTTGAATGCGTTGAACATCTCGAAGCGGAACTGAGCATTGAATCGCTCAGTGAAGTTGAACCGCTTGTTGATGGACATGTCGAACTGAGGCTCAGTTGGAGTGCGGATCGCACCTGTGCGGAACGGAGTTGTTCTAAGGGTGAACGGTCCCCGCAACTGCCATGCCGGGTTGTTGCAAGGCGTGTTGAACGAGCTATGAGCGTCATTGGGTCGAGTGGCCGCCGTGCCCGCGACGTTTGCCACGCACGGATTGAACCAAAAGTTGCTTGTCTGGTCCTGAGCGGTGATGTCACCAATGATGTCTACGTTGCCCGGCAAGTCCACCGGAAGTCCCGACTGGACCGTCGCGATCCAGTTGTACTCCCAGCCGCCGATCAGATAGTTCCAACCGCGTCCGATGTTATTCGCGTACTGTCTGCCGATACCGAATGGGAGTTGCCACACGCCACTGAACACCAAGCGGTGCGGGATATCACGAGCCGCCAGATTCTTGGTCGGGCGAGCATCCTGCGGGTTTAGGAACGCGATCTGCTCCAGGTTCTTCGACCACGTGTAAGCCAGCACCATCACGAGTCCGCTGGTGTAGCGCTTCTCCACGCTGAGCTGAAGCGCGTCGTACCAGATCTTGCCAACGGACTCACCAGACACCACAACATCGTTGAATTGCGGGAACGGTTTCAGTAGCTGCGAACGGGGAACGGTTGCTGCGTTCAAGCTCGTGCCGGGCAGCAGACCAGCGAAAGGATTCGCCACCGGCTGGTTCAGGTAGTTCGAGTCCTGGCGCGCGCGTGCGAGTTGCTCGGCCGAGTTCACATTGATGTTGCGAGCGCCGCCTGCCTGGTTCGTGCCAGTGTTGATGTCATACGAGCGGCTGCCAACATAAGACGCATCCACGCGCACGCTCCAAGGCAACTGATGCTGGACGCCGAATGACCATTGGTGCACTCGCGGGATCACACGATTCGGATTCGTGTAGATCACATTGCCGCCGGCGAAGGTGTTCAACCCAAGGCTCGCGCCCGTGGGCTGAATGTAGCCGCCCGGGAACGGGTTGCTGAGGAGGGTCGCGGGCGTAAAGCCCTCCGCGCCGCCCCCGACCGTCGAGATGAACTGCGTGTCCGCCGCAAATCCCGCTACGCCGCCGAAGGCAGCCTCGGGAAGATAGAAGACGCCGAAGCCGCCGCGCAGAACGGTGCGATCGCGAAGACGATACGCCGCCCCAATGCGAGGCTGCCAGTTGTTGAGATCGTTCTTGAAGGCTCCGCGCCCATTGCCGTTCACACCGGCGAACAAAAGGCCGCCGGTCAAGTTGGCACAAGCCGGACAGTTGGCGGGGTCCGCCGCTCGAGCCGCGGCTGCCAGCGGACTCGCCTCGTTCGTTGCAAAGCCGCGATTCTGACGGTTGTAGCGCTCTGTCGGCGCGGTCTCCATGTCCCAGCGCAGACCGAGGTTCAAGGTCAATCGATCCGTGATGCGATAGTCGTCCTGGAAGTAGAGTCCATAGTAACCCCAGCGGTAGGCGAGCGCCGGCGTCTGCTGGATCACCCCACCTGCCGGTGCTCCGAGCAACAACGAAGCGAGTGCAGCACCGGAGTTGTTCTCCGCGATGTTCGGGATTCTTTGCGTGAAGTCGCGCGTGAAGCGGAATTGCCCGGCGCCCCAAATGAATGAGCCGCTCGCAGTATTGACGCGAAGGTCGCGGATATCCGAACCGAACTTGATGGAGTGCTTGCCGGTAATTACGGAAAGGCTGGGTTGGAAACTCAGGATGTTGCTTACGTTGTAGCGCTGGTTGCGGGTGCCCCAGGTTGGATACTGATCCACCTCGATGCGAGGAGGAATGGGATCGAAGCGTGAGTTCGTGAATTGAGGACTGAAGCCGAGCGTCGATATATCCAGACCGTACACGCGCTGGCGGCGAGCTTCTTCGATGTAGCGAGTGAAAGCGCCTCGCAGGTTGAGAATCATGTTCGCATTCAACACGGTCACCGAATCGACCACCGCATTGTTGTTGGTACGAACCAGTGGGCCCTGTGCATCGAGACCCGGACCGGTGAAGTTCTGGAATCCGTTGTCGACCTGCTCGCGCCGGTTTTGTGCGTAGCGAAAGAAGAGCCGTTGACTTGGTCCAATGGAGTGGTCCACGCGGCCGATCCAGTTGCGGAACGTGTCCGCGCTGAGGTTCGGACCTACGTTGTAGTTGTTGAAACGCGCATCGGCAGCTCCTGTGTTCGGCTCGGGGAACGATCGCGCGATCGCCAGGCCTGCCGGATTGAGGCGGTTGGTGGGAATGATGTTGTTCGGGAATGGATCGCGGATGTAGCGCGGGTTCGTAGCGCTTTCAGCTGCCGCCGAATTGAAACTCGGGTTCAGCCTGGTGGAGAACGGATCGAAGATCTGGAGGCCTGTGCGGGAGAAGTCGCCATTCCGTTCGGCAAGCGACGGCACACTTACGATGCCCGGTGATGGCGTTGACTCGTCATATTGTTCAACGCCGAACATGAAGAATGTCCGGTCCTTGCCGTTATAGAGCTTCGGCAACACGATTGGTCCATTGAGCACACCGCCCCACTGATCGAGCTTGCGGCCGCCAAGGTTAGCGCCCGTCACAGGGTCCCTGGCGTATCGGGGCAGTCCGCTGGCGTTCTGGGAAAACGAATTGGCGTCCAGTTGATAGCGGCGAATGAAGTCGTATGCGGTGCCATGCAACTCATTGGTGCCGGACTTGGTGGTGACATTGATGACGCCGCCGCCCGTTCGTCCGTACTGCGAGTCGTATAAGTTCTGAATGATCTTGAACTCTTGCGTGGCATCCACGGTTGGGATGTACGCAACGTTCTGGTTGGCGCGTGTACGGTCGCCTGCTGTATCCGTCACGGCGTTATCCGGCGCGCCATCGATCAGGAATTCGTTCGTCTGGCGAAGTCCGCCGCTGATGGAGAAGTTCGCGTTGTCGCCATTGTCGAAAGGACGTGTGAACTGCGGATTGCCTGCAAAGATCACGCCCGGTGTCAGTGTCGCCAACTGGAACGGGTTGCGGCCATTGAGCGGGAGCTCGGTCACGCGGAGGTTTTCAATCACACCGCCGCGCTGTGCCGTCGTCTCGTCGAGCATTGGCGCATCTGCCGTAATCGTTACAGTTTCCTGAACGTTGCCGATTTCCAGCGAAAAATCGACACTCTTGCGGTCGTTTACAAACAGCTCGATCTTCTCTCGCAGGCTTGATTTGAAGCCCGGTGCCTCGACTCGGACCGTGTAGGTTCCCGGAGTGAGGAAAGGGATGGTGTAGTCGCCCGCCTCGGTTGTCGTGGCTTCAGCGGTGACATTTGTTTGGTTGTTCGTTGCAGTGATCTTGGCGCCAGCCACTCCAGCACCTGTTGCGTCCAGCACACGTCCGGTGACGGTTGCCCGGAATTCCTGTGCAGCAGCGAGCGCGGCAAACAAAAACGCCAGCATGGCGAACTTGCGTGCGCGGCAAGTGTTCATATGGTTTTAACTCCTCAGCAATACCCCTGAGATTCGGTGACAGCTTACCGATCCAGCGTGTAACAACAGTGTAATGGAGGAGCCACGGGCCTGTTGGCGAGGTAACGTCAGTGAGCGAGCGTCTATGCGCCAGGCAGGGTGAATACAAAGGTGGAGCCCTTGCCCTCACCCTCAGACTCGACCCAAATACGTCCGCCGTACAGGTTCACGATCTTTTGGCAGATCGCGAGCCCGATACCGGTCCCGGAGTATTCGCGTGCGTTGTGCAGGCGCTTAAAAAG
>DASQVJ010000065.1:0-4880 GCA_035640835.1 Bryobacteraceae bacterium | reverse complement strand
CCGAATACGATTGGCAACGATTCCTGGACTTCGCTGACAGGCACATGGCTTCGAACTCGAAGCGGTAACTTGAAGCGCCTTCGAGGGTTAATCAATCTAAGAACCGTCTTCGCTCGATATATAGTATTCACGTCGGAGATTTTCGGCGGAGTGTGCATGCAGGGAGTTCCCCCCTTGGGTCGACTCATCTTATTGATTTCCTTCTTGATTTCCTTCGCAGGCCTACAAGCCTTTGGTACCGTGAACGCGCAAGCCAAGCTGGAACGCGGCTTCGAGCAGACGGTGCGGCCGTTTGTCCAGAGCTACTGCATGGGCTGCCACAGCGGACCGAAGCCGATGGCACAGTTCGATCTCAGCCCGTACACTGACATGGCGGCTGTCGTTCGCGACTACGGCCACTGGCAACATGTCCTCGATCGCGTGAGCGCCCGGCAAATGCCTCCGAAGGGAGTGAAGCAACCTCCGGAGTCGGATCGTAAGGCAGTGGTGAGTTGGATTCATGCGATGCGTCTCCACGAGGCGCAGAAGAACGCCGGTGATCCTGGCGTCGTGTTGGCCCGTCGTTTGAGCAACTCCGAGTACAACTACACGGTACGAGATCTCACGGGCGTCGACATGCGCCCGACCCAGGAGTTTCCCGTCGATCCCGCAAACACGGCAGGCTTCGACAACTCGGGGGAATCGTTGACCATGTCCCCTGCCCTGCTGAGTAAGTATCTGCAGGCGGCTCGGCAAGTGGCGAACCAGATGGCGTTCGTCGCTGACGGATTCGTGTTCGCTCCGCATCCGATGCTGGTGGAGACCGACCGCGAGAAGTTTGCGATCCAGCGCATCGTTCAGTTCTACGAACGCCAGCCCACCGATTACGCCGACTACTTCGAGGCGGCTTGGCGGTATAAGCATCGCGCGGCGCTCGGCAAACCAAAGGCGACCCTCGCAAGCATTGCGAAGCAAGCGAACATCTCTCCCAAATATCTGCCGATGGTTTGGGAAATTCTTGGCGAAACAAACGACGCAACAATCGTTGAAGCTGGTCCTGTCGCGAAGCTTCGGACCATGTGGCGCGCATTGCCGGCCCCAGCTGGGGATGCGTCAGTCGTCCGCGCAGGATGCGTCGAGATGCGGGACTTCGTCGTGAGAATCCGGAAGCACACGGCGCTGGAGTTTGCGGCCCCAGTGGTGAAAGGGCTCAGTCCAACCTCGCAGCCCTTGATGAATTGGAAGCTGAAACAGTTTGGGGCAACTCGCCGGATGTTTGATCCCAAAGCGCTTCGGATGGAAAACGATCCGCCACTCGAGGTCCCGACGATCCCGAAATATCCAGGTCTTGGACGTGAAGCGGCGTTTCGAGCAGCGGCGCTCATGTTGAAGAATCGTGCCGGCGACTCGGATCTGGTTGTACCCGTAGGACAGCGCGAAAAGTGGGAGGCGGCGTTCACTCGCTTCGCTTCCGTGTTCCCTAGTGCGTTCTACATCCGGGAACGCGGACGGTATTTTCCGGACGACTCCGAGGACAAGGGTCGCTTGCTGAGCGCCGGTTATCACAACGTGATGGGTTACTGGCGCGACGACACTCCGCTGATCGAACTCCTTCTGGATGAGAACGGCAAGAAGGAACTCGACAAGCTTTGGGAAGACTTCGAGTTCATGGCCGATTTCACGGGTCGCACCTGGGTTCAATACTTCTTCAATCAGAGCGGCGAGGTGCAGGGAAAAGGTCGCGAATCAGGCACGTCCAGACCATCCGATAAAGAGGTGAGTGCCGAGCCGGTCATCTTCGAGCTACGCGAAGCCTACTTGCGCAAAGCCAAAGCGGATCCAGGAAACGATCCGCTTGCTATCCAAGCGATCGAGGAGCACTTCGAGCGTGTGAACAAAACGCTTCGTACCTTCGAACGCCTCCGAGCGGAAGCGGAGCCCGTGCATGTGGAAGCGTTGCTCAAGTTTGCCGCGAAGGCTTATCGCCGGCCATTGTCCGGCACCGACCGCGATGATCTCCTCAGCTTCTATCGATTGCTTCGTGAAAAGAGCGGGCTGACGCATGAGGAAGCGATACGGGACTCGCTGGTTCGAGTGTTGATGTCGCCGAACTTTCTTTATCGCGTCGATCTGGTCAGCGATTCCGGTGGGGCCGCCTCATCGCGCAAGGCTCCCCAAAACTCCACCAAGGGTGTTCCGTTGTCAGACTACGCGCTGGCGAGCAGACTCAGCTACTTCCTGTGGTCGAGCATGCCCGATGAAGAACTGTTGACGCGTGCCGCGAAGGGTGATTTGCGTCGACTCGACGTTCTTCTGAAGCAGACGCGCCGGATGCTGAAGGATCCAAGATCTCGCGCGCTAGCTACGGAGTTCGCAGGCAACTGGCTCGATTTCAGGCGCTTCGAGCAGCACAATGCCGTGGACCGCGAGCGCTTCCCGACTTTCAACAGTGACCTTCGGAGCGCGATGTTCGAAGAGCCCGTCCGATTCCTTGAGGACGTGATCCGGAATGATCGCTCCCTCCTCGATCTGCTCTATGCGAAGCACACGTTTGTGAACTCGGTGCTTGCCAAGCATTACGGCATGCCGAACATTGAGGGCCGCGAAGCTGAGTGGGTACGAGTTGACAACGCTGCTGAGTACGGTCGCGGTGGTCTATTGCCGATGGCAGTATTCCTGACCCAAAATTCGCCTGGCTTGCGGACCAGCCCTGTGAAGCGGGGCTATTGGGTCGTGCGGCGAGTGCTGGGCGAAACGATCCCGCCACCTCCTCCGAACGTGCCCGAGTTGCCACAGGACGAGTCGAAGTCTGACCGCCCATTGCGTGAGATGTTGGCGCGCCATCGCGAAAATCCCTCGTGCGCTACATGCCACGCACGCTTTGACTCGTTCGGTCTCGCCTTTGAGAACTATGGACCTGTCGGGGAGCGACGATCGGAAGACCTGGGCGGACGTCCCGTGGATACTCGGGCTGAGTTCCCCGGGGGCGAGACGGGGTCGGGATTCGAAGCCGTTCAGAAATTCATTCGCGAGCACCGCCAGAAGGACTTCGTGGAGAACTCTACGAAGATGCTGGTCGCCTACGCGCTCGGACGGTCGCTCCAGCTCTCGGACGAGCCACTGGTCGAGAAACTCAGCAGTGAGCTTGCAAGGAACGGTTACCGTTTTGGTTTAATTGTGGAAGGAATCGTAACAAGTCCGCAGTTCCTGAATCGAAAGGGACAAGTGGCTTTAGCGCACGCGCAAACGGATTAGAGTAGCTTCAGACCATGTTCGAGGATGACAGAAATGCCTGAGATTTCCCGCCGTACAGTGCTTCGCGGAGCCGGCGTCACCATGGCTCTCCCTTGGCTCGAGTCCCTTCCCTGCTTTGGCGGCACAGCGGCAGCTCCGGAGTTCCCCAAGCGATTCGCCGTCCTGTTCATGGGCAACGGCGTGAACGAAGATCACTGGGGATCGGAGGGCTCAGGTGCTGACATGAAGCTGAGCAGGACGCTCGAGCCTCTCGAGCCCCTGAAGCACAAGATCAATGTCATCCACGGTCTGTTCCAGAAGCCCGCAGTTGGTAAGGGCATCCATCCTGCCCAGACGGGAAGTCTGCTTTCGGGCGCCACGATTCAGAAGGGCGCCATCATTCGCGCCGGCATCACTGTCGATCAGTTGATCGCGAATCACATCGGGCAGGACACTCCGCAGTCGAGCATTGTACTTGCGTGCGAGCAGCCGATGACGGGTTACCACGAGACCAATTACTCGATGGCATACAGCTCGCACATCTCCTGGCAGAGCCCGGAATCACCCGTGCCGAACGAAGTGTACCCATCTCTGGCCTGGGACAACCTCTTCGAGAATCGTGGAAGCTTGCGCAATCTGAGCATTCTGGATCGCGTGAAGGACGATGCCGCAAGCATCACGCGTAAGATCAGCTCGACGGACAAGGCCAAGTTGGACGAATACTTCACAAGCCTTCGTGAAGTGGAGCGGCGCATCGATGGGATGCGCAAGAGCAAGGATAAGGCCGAGGATCTGGCAAAGCAGAAGAATCGGCCTGTGTTCTCGATGGATCGTCCGGCAAATGGCCTTCCCGAAGACTTACGCGAGCATGCCCGTCTCATGTGCGACATCATTGCGATCGCATTCCAGACGGACAAGACTCGTGTGGCGTCCTTACTGCTTGCTCGCGATCTTTCGGCCATGTACTACCCGTTCCTCAACGTCCGCGACGGCCATCACGCCGCATCGCACGATAACTTGACGGACGGGTATGAACGCATCTCGAGGTTCCATCTGAGCCAACTGGCTTATCTTGCGACGAAGCTCGACAGCATGCCGGAAGGCAACGGCACTGTGCTCGACAACTCGTGCCTCATGTTCCTTTCGAACATGTGGATCGGCCGAAAACATGACAACACACGGCTGCCCCTCGTAGTGGCCGGTGGTTTCGGTGGCAGTCTGCAGACCGGTCGCACACTCGACTATTTGAACGAGGGCGACGAGAATCGGAAAATCTGCAGTTTGTTCTTGTCCCTCACCGATCGCGTCGGTCTCAAGCTCGACCACTTCGGCGACGCCACGACTCGCCTGCAAAAGCTCTAGTTGATCTGTTCCAGCGACACACCCGGCCCGAGTTCAAACGGCTGTGCGGCGCCCTGAACCTGAACATCGGCGACTTTCAGCGAGCCCTCATCTACTCGAATCGCTGAGTTTGAGCGCGTTGACCCTGAGAAGATCAGCTTCGACTGGCTGACCTCGACGTTGCCGTTCATCCAGATCATCGCTCCGCTGGCATCGCGAAGCTGAGCATCCAACTGAAGGACCCAAGTCGAGGGTGAGTTGCCGTAGATCACCCGATTCATCGGGGTCGTTTCGTCCATGCCATCGGCTCGAAACCCAAGCACCGA
>DASQVJ010000064.1:0-4665 GCA_035640835.1 Bryobacteraceae bacterium | reverse complement strand
GCGACGGTCGGCTTGATGGCGGGAGCACTTGCCGCCCTCGGTTTGTTGCGCCGCCGCGCCTGCCGGTAAGGAATGGGACCCGCCACACGACGTGCGGCGGGTCTCTTTATTGCTCGGCGATGATGGCCAGGTCCCACGGACGGACAGTCCCCTCGGCGAGCCGGACACGGGCGGTGTTTGGGAATCGGGGACGGAATCCAATCGGGGAAGGCTGGCACACGACGCTCGTCCGGGACACCTCAGAGGCTGTCCCCATTTACAGGTTACTGAGGAGCTTTTTGAGGAGTTCGGGGCCCGGGGTGCGGGGCAGGGACTCTCGGTGATTTCGCGACCACCACAACGCGAGCACTAGCGGGATCGCGCGGCGCTCGACGCTCGTGCCGTACAGGGGCGTCGAGAGCTTCGCCTTCATCTCGACACCCCGTATCTCGGCCGTATCGGGATGCGCACAGTTTCCCGCTGGACTCGTCACCAAGTACTCCCGACAGCGAATCGGACGAATCGGGTGAATCCCACAAGACTCGTCGACAAGAAACGGGCATGGGACACCCGCGTGGAAATAACGAATCGCCAGGTCCGCACGCGCCTCAGAATCGAGCGAAAGCAGATTTCCGTCAGCCGGTAGCTCGACCGCGTGCTCAGCCAACGTCTCCAGCGCCTGATCAAAACGCTCCGAAAACACTTGCCTCTCTGCCTCACCCAAGGAGTCGACATACTCCGCGACCGCCCAAATCTCCGCCTCGCTCACAGGAACGATCTGCCGGCAACAGGCGCCGCACCCGGGGCCGCAGGAAATGGGACCGTCCGCCCTCTGGGCTCCAATCTGGACCAGCGCGTCCGAGAACGGGCGCAACAATGGCAACAACTCCTTCGCCGTCACCGACTCCAGTGGCACCTCGAAGTGGAGCTCGAACTCGTCCGCCCCCACCCGGAGCCGGAGATCCAGAGAACGGTTCCGCATCCCATGCAGTCTACCCGACCTTCACTTCCCAAAAATAGTGAAATGAATTACAGTAAAAGAAGATCTCACCCATGAGATCGGCGGAGTTGTCAACAGAAGGAGCTTCAGGCTCGTCAACCCGAGTAATCCCAGGCTCGACGCCTGAAGGTCTGGAGGGCGTCGAAGAGCGGGAGGCTGAGCGTTTAAGCGGCCCAAAATAGCCTCCCGCCCCTCGTTTTCCGCCGATAGCTGGAGCAAACACCCTATCCATAGTAGGGTTTGGCATAATCGGGTTGGGATCCATCCATGACCCAGAAGCCACCAGAACCCATGGCCTCGTCCCCATGGGAGGATGCGCTTAGCCAGAGTCTCCGGGAACGGTTTCCTGGAGCCGTTCGGGCAACGCTTTCCTACCTCGGCCAGAACTTTGCGCTCATCGAGCCCAACGCCATCGTGCCGATCCTGACGTGGCTGCGCGATGAGTGCGGATTCGATTACCTCGTGGATCTCACTGCTGTCGACTATCCCAAGCGCCACGCGCGCTTCGAGCTGGTCTATATCCTGTATTCACACGCCCGCAACGAACGCGTCCGCTTGAAGACCGAAGTCTTCGAAGGCGAAGCCGCCCCGAGTGTCACGAGCGTGTTCCCGGGCGCAAACTGGCTGGAGCGCGAGGTTTTCGATATGTTCGGAGTCGAGTTCCACGGCCACCCGAATCTTCGTCGCATCCTCATGCCGGACGAGTGGCAAGGGCATCCCCTGCGCAAAGATTACTCCATCATCGGCATGGATAATCGCTGGGTAAAAGAGAATCTGGGCATCGAGAGCGGTCAATAGATGCCTCACACCACTTATCTCGACTCGTCCGAGCTTGTCCTGAACATGGGGCCTCAGCACCCGTCGACACACGGTGTGCTGCGGGTGGTCCTGAAGCTCGACGGGGAGCGCGTCGTGGGCACCGAGTGCATCATCGGCTACCTCCATCGCGGCGTGGAAAAGATTGCCGAAAACCGGACGTACACCATGTTCGCGCCCTATGTGGACCGCATGGATTACGTGGCCGCGGTTTCCAACGGGCTCGGCTACTGTCTGGCGGTCGAGAAGCTCATCAGCGTGGAAGCGCCGCCGCGCGCGCAAGTCACCCGCGTCATCATGACCGAGCTCAACCGCATCGCGAGTCACCTGCTGTGGCTTGGAACGCATGCGCTCGACGTGGGGGCGATCACGCCTCTCTTCTACACGTTCGCCGAGCGCGAAGCTGTCCTCAAGATCTTTGAAAACTACTGTGGCGCCCGGCTCACCACCCACGCTTTTCGAATCGGCGGTCTCCAGTACGAGCTCTACGATGGCTTCGAACAGCAAGTGAACGCATTCTGCGACATGCTGGAGCCGCAACTGGACTATTACGACACGCTGCTCACCGGAAACCGCATCTGGCGCGACCGTCTCACGGGAGTCGGTGTTTTAACGATCGATCAGTGCAAGCAACTCGGCGTGACCGGGCCTGTGTTGCGCGCTTCCGGACTCGCCTGGGATCTCCGCAAAGCGCAGCCCTACTCGGGCTACGAGCAGTACGAGTTCGACATTCCGACCCGAACGACAGGCGATACCTTCGACCGCTACATCGTGCGGCTCGAGGAGATGCGTCAGTCGATTCGAATCATTCGCCAGGCAGTCAATCGCATCCCAACCGGGCCAATCATGGCCAAAGTGCCGAAGGTGCTGAAGCCTCCGCCCGGCGAAGCGTACGTTTCCATCGAGGCGCCAAAAGGTGAACTCGGGTATTTCATTGTGAGCGACGGCTCATTGCAGCCCTATCGCATCCGCGTCCGTCCACCTTCTTTGGTCAACTTGCAGGCTTTGGACGTGATGGCGCGAGGCTCGCTAATTGCGGATGTGGTCGCGATTATCGGTACCATAGACATAGTCCTCGGAGAAGTTGACCGCTAGTCAGTTCCTTGTCGAATGTTCAAGTTTTTACGCAAGATCTTCCTGGTAGATCTGCTTGAAGGTCTCTGGTTTACCTTCCGTGCGCAGGCGCCCAGGAACATCGTCACAGAGCAGTATCCCGAAGCACGTCCGCGAGTTGCTGAGCGCTACAGAGGAGCGCCGCGTCTCAACATCAACCCGGAGAACGGGGAGACGCTTTGCATCTCGTGCAACCTCTGCGCGCTCGCCTGTCCCGAGAATCTGATTGTGGTTGGCAGCGAGCGTAACGAAGTCACACGGCGCAAGGATCTCGTGACATTCACCTACGACCTGTCGCGCTGCATGTTCTGCGGACTCTGCGAAGATGCATGCCCGGTGGATGCGCTCGAACTGACACAGGATTTCGAACTCGCCAGCTTCACACGAGAAGGAGCCATTTGGGATCGGCAGATGCTGGAAGAAGGGCCGCGCCCAACCCGGTATAAATAGTTGCCGAACCTCGACGCGTTCTTTTTTTACGTCTTCTCTGCGCTCGCTCTGCTTGGCGGCATCTTCACCGTCACGCGACGCAGCCCCGTGCATAGCGCGATCGCCCTGGCTGTATCGTTGCTTGGTGTGGCGGGGCTGTTCCTGTTACAAAAGGCCGAGTTTTTGTTTGCGGTCCAGATCATCGTGTATATCGGCGGCATCACTCTCTTATTCCTGTTTGTGATCATGTTGGTGAACCTCGAGCAGGTTGCGCGAGAGCGGCAGTTCTCGTCGCAGTGGCCTTTAGCACTCGCGTGCGTCGTCGGGATCGGAGCGGTGGGGACGGCCTTCGTGCTCAAGGGTGGCGAAGTGCTGCCGTTTGACCGGCCGATCACCGCGGCTGTTGCGGCCGGGAACACCGAACAGATCGCTGACATTTTGTTCTCGAGCTATTTGCTTCCCTTCGAGATTGCGTCCGTGCTTCTGCTCATCGCCATCGTTGGATCCGTATTCCTCGCGAGGCCCAAAGCATGATCGGCACGGGGCACTACCTTGCGGTCGGCGCAGCTCTGTTCCTGATCGGAGCCATGGGTGTGCTGGCGCGGCGAAACATCGTCGTCATCCTCATGTCCATCGAGCTCATGCTGAACGCGGTGAATATCAACCTGATTGCGTTCTCGCGCTACTGGGGACATGTGCATGGGCAGATCTTTGCGATGTTCGTGATTGCTGTGGCCGTGGCCGAAGCGGCAGTGGGCCTGGGTATTCTGATCGCGCTCTTTCGAAATCGTCGCACGGTCATGGCCGACGAAGTGGATCTCCTGAAATGGTGAGTCTACTCGCGGTCCTTGGATTCCCGCTGTTGGGCGCGGTGCTGATGTTCTTCTTCGGACGCCGGCTCGGCCGCGGACCGGTTCACGCAATTTGCGTTGGCTCCATCGCGCTGTCATTCCTTGCGTCAGCTGCGGCTGTCCTCTCAACGGGTGGGCACGCCCAGCTCACGCTTGGTCCCTGGCTTCCCTGGATGAACGCGAACTGGGGCTTTCTCCTCGACGAGCTGAGTTCGTTGATGATCCTGCTGGTTACCGGAGTCGCGCTCCTCGTCCACATCTATTCGACCGGATACATGCGAGACGAAGCCGGCTTTGCCCGATTCTTCGGCTTCCTCAATCTGTTCGTGTTCTTCATGCTGCTGCTCGTGCTGGCGGATAACTATCCGCTGCTGTTCATCGGGTGGGAAGGCGTGGGGCTCTGCAGCTACTTTCTGATTGGGTTTGACTTTCACCGAAAGGCGGCGACTGATGCGGGCAACAAAGCGTTCCTGGTGA
>DASQVJ010000063.1:0-11657 GCA_035640835.1 Bryobacteraceae bacterium | reverse complement strand
GGCGTCACTGCAGCACCCCTATGTCTTTCACGTCAGGACAGGCACACGTCTTCCACTCGGGCACCTCCTCTCGCCGCCCGAGTACACAGGCGAGTGGCGAGTTGACAATCATCCCCGTTTTAGTCCCGATGGCACGCAGGTTTGCATCGATTCGCCGCACGGCGGAAATGGACGTCAGATGTACCTAATTCGTATCGACGAACTCAAAAAGGGCGTTCGATCTTGAAACTTTCTCTTGTTGACTACCTCATTCTCACGCTGTATTTCGCGTTTGTTCTCGGTATCGGATGGATGATCCGGAAGGGTGTCCGCACGGGCTCCGCCTTCCTCACGTCCGAGCGCTCTCTACCCACGTGGATCACCAGCCTCGCATTCGTCGCCGCCAATCTCGGCGCTCAGGAGGTGATCGGAATGTGTGCTTCGGGCGCGAAGTACGGCATCATGACGGCCCACTTCTATTGGTCCGGCGCGATTCCAGCCATGCTGTTCCTCGGGGTCTTCATGATGCCGTTCTACTATGCCAGCCGAGCCCGAAGCGTCCCCGAATATCTCAAGCTCCGCTTCGATGAAAAGACTCGCGGTCTCAATGCCATCACATTCGCCGCGATGACGGTCTTCTCTTCGGGCATCTCGATGTACGCGCTCGGACTGCTGTTCCAACTCGTACTCGGCTGGAGTTTTACGCGATCGGTTCTGCTGTCCGCCGTGATCGTGTTGATCTACACCTACCTCGGCGGATTGACGAGCGCGATCTACAACGAGGTTCTCCAGTTCTTCCTGATCGTTCTCGGATTCGCACCGCTCGCAATCATGGCCGTGGTCCGCGGAGGGGGTTGGGAAGGAATCGCCTCGAGGGTCCCGCCTGTGATGACCAGCGCCTGGCGACACCTGGACAACCCTTCACAGAACCCGATGGGTGTCGACCTCTTCGGCCTCGTGGCTGGACTCTGCTTCGTCCTGTCGTTCGGCTATTGGTGTACAGATTTTTTGGTTGTTCAGCGCGCCATGGCGGCACGATCCCTCTCCGCAGCGCGCGACACACCCATCATCGCGTCGTTTCCAAAGATGTTCATGCCGTTCATCGTCATCATCCCCGGCATCGCCTCGGTTGCACTGATGAACTCGAACATCGGATACGCACTGCCGCCCAAAGGTAACAGCTACGACTACGATCAGGCCTTAACGACGCTCATGGCCCAGTTCTACCCCTCAGGACTGCTCGGCGTTGGCATCACCGGGCTGATGGCCTCCTTCATGTCCGGCATGGCAGGAAACGTCACGGCATTCAACACGGTGTTCACCTACGACATCTACCAAAGCTATTTGCGCCGGGATGCCGCTGACGCGCATTATCTGCTTGTCGGCCGTTGGACAACCATTGTCGGCATCGGTCTTTCGATTGGCACCGCGTACCTCGCCCAGCAATACAACAACATCATGGACCTGCTGCAGTTGGTCTTCGGATTTGTCAACGCGCCCCTGTTCGCGACGTTCCTTCTCGGGATGTTCTGGAAACGCGCGACAGGACATGGCGCATTTGCCGGCCTGCTCATCGGTACCGGAGCCGCCGCAGCGACGCACGGTCTGACGATTGCCGAAGGCAAGGGAGGATGGTTAGGAACCGCGGTCACGACATTCCCGTCCACCATGGCTCAGAATTTCTGGATCGCCATCATCGCCTGGACTTCCTGCTTCGTTCTCACCATCGCCGTCAGCCTGGTGACCAAGCCCAAACCGGAGCGTGAGTTAGTAAATCTCGTGTATGGCGTCACGGAATTGCCTCCACCGGAGTCTCCTGTTTGGTATCGCAAACCTATTGTGCTTGCATCGATTTCTGCTGCCTTGTTGGTGATTCTCAACATCCTGTTCTGGTGAAGCAATGCTCGACCTGCGTATACCCACTGGCTATTTCTTCAGCATTCTCGGAATGGTTCTCATCGCACTTGGTATTTTCGAGCCGAACCTTCGTGCACCGCTCACGCCCGCGAACGTCAATCTGTACGTAGGTTTCGTCTTGGCTCTATTTGGAGGAAGCATGCTATGGCTGGCGTACCGACGCACCTGATTGAAGAATTTGCGAAGAGATTTCCGGGCAGCCCCCAGCCGCGCTTTTTCCGGGCACCGGGCCGCGTGAATCTGATCGGCGAGCATACCGACTACAACGCAGGCCTTGTGTTGCCGATCGCGATCAATCTCGCCGCGTACACGGTAGCGGCTCCGTGCGCAGAGCGATGTCTTGAGGTGTACTCGCGGGAAGTGGACGAGCTTCGTTGCTGGGATATCGACAAGGTCCGTACCCTGAACCCATCCGGGCGGAAAATCTGGACCGACTATGTGCTGGGTGTCGCGCAGCAGCTTCACCGAGCCGGCTATCCACCCCAACCGACACGCATCTACATCGACAGCGCCGTACCCGTCGGTTCCGGTCTTAGTTCGTCAGCCGCACTGGAAGTTTCCGTTGCACTTGCCCTGCTGTGGGGCCGAGCCATCCCGAGGACCGAGTTAGCAAAGCTGTGCCAGCGAGCGGAGAACCAGTTCGTCGGAGTGCCTTCCGGGATCATGGACCAATACGCCGCGCTTTATGGTGAAGAAGGGGCGGCGATTCGGATCGATTGCCGTAATCTCACGCATGAAACGGTCAAATTGCCTCCTAGCGTCGAGGTGGTTGCCGTCAACTCCATGGTCAAGCATTCGCTGGGTGAATCAGCCTACGGCGAGCGCGTCCGAGAGTGCCGGACTGCCGTCGAGATCCTTCGCAACCAGGGCCTCGACATCGAATCCCTTCGCGATGTTTCGAGCGGCGACGTCGAGCTCTACAAGGGAGCAATGCCCGAGGTTGTGTACCGGCGTGCGAAACACGTTACAACGGAGATCGAGAGAGTGGTTCAATTCACCGAAGCTTGTGAAGCTCGCGATGTCGAACTGATGGGCAAACTCTTTGTCGCTTCACACCGAAGCTTGCAGTACGACTACCAGGTCAGTGCGCCCGAGCTCGACTTCCTGGTAGATCGCGCGCTCGCCATCCCGGGTGTCTACGGTTCCCGCATGACGGGCGGCGGCTTTGGCGGTTGCACGGTGAGTCTGGTGCGTCGCGATGCGGTCGACTCATTCGAGCAAGCGATCCGCGACGCCTACCGCCGCGAGTTCGCCATCGATGCACCGGTGTATCGTTGCGAGGCGTCGGAAGGCGCCCGTGAATTAGTTTGAGACTTTCTGCCGCGGCCGGCACTACTAAGCAAAGCCGCAAGCGAAACAAGGCCTGGATCAGGGGCCTCCGATTTCGCTCCTCCGACACAAGGCCGGTACACATGCTCCTCCGGCCTTCCACTCTTTAGGAATAGCCAAGCATATTTGAACTGTTTTCGAGGGGAGCGCTCAGCGATCAGCCATCAGCTTTCAGCTTTTGAACGCCAGAAGCAGCACGGGTATCGCGCTGAGGCCTGCGAATCAAGCTTTGACGGCTGACGGCTGAACGCTTGCCCGCGTTTCGCCGATGCTCACGTGAGTAAAATGGGGTCAATGTCGCAGCCGCGGCGAACGCTCATCTTCCTGGCCGAAGACAATCCAGCCGACGTTTATCTCATCCGGGAAGCGCTCTACCAAAGCGGCCTGAACTACGAACTCGACGTCGCAGAAGACGGCGAGCGCGCGTCCGCTCACATCGAACGCTACTCACATGAACAGGCTCCCGACCTGATCGTGCTCGACCTGAACCTGCCCCGGCTGAACGGCAGTGAACTGCTCGCCCTCGTTCGAAGGACCGACACACTCCGAGGCATTCCCGTCGTGATCTTCACCTCGTCAGATTCGCCGTATGATCGCGATCAAGCGGCACGACTCGGCGCAACCTTGTACCTCCGCAAGCCTTCCAATCTCGACGAATTCATGAAGGTCGGCGAGCAGTTGAAAGATCTGATGGAGGAATAGCGATTGAAGCTTTCAGCTATCAGCGTTCAGCGTTCAGCTCAAATCCCGCACGGACTCCTCCCTGCGAATCAAGCTGAGCGCTGACAGCTGACCGCTGAACGCTTTCCCTCAAAACAGCCGTACGTTGTCGATTTCGAGCCAGCTCGTCTCACCCGCCGGCCTTGCGATCTCCCAAGCGAACAGCAGAACGTCGTTCGGCGCCCATTTAACATCCACTGTGCGATCTGTGGAATCCGCGGAAGAAAGCTCAGCGAAATCGCGAAACATCAGCTTCACCGTTCGCCAGTTGCCCTGAGCCTCAAAGGTCCGCCCCGGCTGGCGCGTTTCCGACGCATAGCTCGCTGCGAGCAAACGATACTCACCCTCGCCCCGCACATCGAACTCGATTCCACGGAACGACGAAACGTCCGCGGGAACCACGCCACCCCCATGCAGCGGCAGGATCATCCGCGCGAAAGGCCGATCCTTCTCCGCCATGTGAACGATCATCGTCAACGCGTGGTCGCCGGGCTTGCGTAGCGTTCGTGTAAATGCGATCCGGCTCCGGTCGTGTCCGCCGTCACTTCCGTTCACCCACTTCGTTCCAAGCCGGCTCACCCCGGTCGGCTGCTCAAAGTCATCAAGAACGCGCTCGGTAATCGGCTTCGAGGGAATCGGACTCATCGTCGGAGACGCCACCAGCGCGGACAACGCATTCAAGTCGACCTGCTTGCCGTCCTTGTACACACTGACCACCTTGTCGGCATCTTCGATTCGCTCATCGGGGTTGCCGTCTACAAGCGTCACGTCCGCTCTCTTGCCCGGCGCAATCGTCCCTCGATCGCTACTGAGTCCCACCGCCTCAGCGCTGACACTCGTCGCCGCTGAGATCGCCTCGAGCGGACTAAAACCAGACTCCATCAACAGCTTCAATTCTCGGAGTGTCGCCCAACCATGATGAGTCCCCGTCACGCCGGCATCGGTGCCGCTTCCCACCGCAATGCCGGCTTCCTTCAGCGTCTTCACGTTGCCCGTCATGAACTCCCATCGCCGGAGCAGGGCAGGCGCGCGCCGAGGAGTGGAGGGTCCCAATCGGGCGAATGCGTTGGGTGTAAGCACTTTCTGCAGATGAGGCGTGCTCGTGTCTCGCGGACGAGGCTCATATACCGCAAGCGTCGCAACGTAAGCGGTCTTGTTTTCGCGCATCAGCCGGATCAGCTCTTCATCGACTGGGGCATCCCCGATCGAGTGGGCCAGCACGTCGACTTTGCAGCGCGATGCAATCTTCGCCTTGGCCAGCGTCACCGTATGTGTCAGGACTCGAATACTCGCACGATGCGCCTCATCCACCAGAGCGCACAACGTGTCCTCGTCCATGCTGCTCATGTCGGGCGCCGTCCCATACCGCCAGCCATCGGTGAAGACTTTGATAACGTCCGGCTTATACGAAAGAGCCGTCCGTACGGCCACGCGAGCCTCTCGAGGGGTCTGCGCCTCCAGCGTGAAGATATCCGGGCGCCCGCCCTCGGCTCCATGCCCTCCCGGACTTGTCATCCGATAGGCGAACAGGATGTGCGGGCCTTGCACAGTTCCCTGCGACAACAGTTCGCGCATCGGCGCAAACGTCTCGCCATAGGTGCCGAAGTCCGCAACCGTCGTCACCCCGCTTAGCAGATATGCGGCGAGATTCTTGGGCCAATCGGAACGCACTCCGGAAACACTCGAGTACGGCAGGTGCGTGTGCAGATCGAACAAGCCAGGCATGACCGTCTTGCCTGCTCCATCCACCACGGTCGCTTCCGCAGGTATTTGCACATCAGGACCGGCAGCCTGAATGCGATCCCCCGCGAGCAGCACATTCCCTGTCCACGCCGGCTTGCCCGTGCCGTCCACAACGCGAACCCCACGAATCGCAACGGGATTGCTGGAAGGCGGCGCCACCTGGCCCATCAGCACGCAAAAGCTGCCTGCCATGATTCGAATGCAAAGACCAATTCGCATGTTTCAGTAGCGAATGTAGCACCTGGGTCTCGTGTGCGTCCCCCGACGGGCGTGCGCGATGATGTCTACAGAAGGCGCTTATATATTTGGCTCACCCAGGCTCGGGCTTGTCAGGCTTTGGGGCTGTACCCGCCGCAGTGAGGAGGTGCCGAATAATCACGTGAAGACCTCTGCCCAATTCCGAGAACAGGCGGTATTCTTGAGAGAATCCAGCGGCTCCACCAATATCGAGAAGACGCTTCTGAAAGCGTTGAAGGTGCTGAAACTCTTCAATATCCCTCATTACGTCTGCGGTGGGTTCGCCGTGCAGGAACGTGGTTATCCCCGGTTCACGGTGGACGTGCACATCATTGTGCCGGATGTTGCCTTCGCTATGGAGAAATTGTCCATGAATGGCTTCAAGGAGAACCCCGGCTCAAAGATGACCGTCACAGATCGGGAAACGAAAGTTGAAGTCGATCTTCTGCCGGGTGGAAAGAAGGTCGACCCAGGACCGCTTACCTTACCGATGCCAACCCATGTATCGGATCAGCCGCAGATATTGAGTTTGGAAAGACTGATCTCAGCGAAACTGTCAACCTATATGGGCCGGGGTATCGAGCGCAGCCAAGACCACGCCGATGTCGTCAAACTGGTTCAGGCGAACCATCTTCCAAGAGATTTCGGTGTCGATCCGAAGGTTCTGGACGAGTACCATAAGATCTGGGACGGGCTTCATCAGAAGAAGATATAGTCGGACGGATTGTTCGTTGACGACTTCTACCGCCGCTCCTGAAAATCGGTTCAACGGGTTGCCATCGTGATCGGCGTCATGTCGGCTGGCACGGCGTTGTCGCACATGCCATTTTCGGCCTCAGAATAGACTTGCTTGGAGGCAAAACTCGCGTTACGGTTTAGGCAGCAATCACGTCACCGAGGGAGAGGGAACACGAAATGGCTTATTGCCCCAATTGCGGAGCGGAAGTACAAGGTAAATTTTGCGCCAAGTGCGGCGCGTCGATCTCAGGTGCGGCTTCCGGGCAGCCGTCCGGAACGACACCGTCCAGCGGACAAGGTGTTCCGCCAAACCCGCCTCCAGGAAATCCCTCGAACTTCGGCAATCAACCTCAGCCCTACGGTCAGCAGCCCCCCTACGGTCAGGGTTATGGTCAACCGTATGGGCAATCGAACCCGCCGGGGGGCCAGGGCCAGCCCAACTACGGCCAGCAATCCAGCTACGGACAGCCGGGATCACAAGGGTACGGCCAGCAAGGTTATGGGGGCCATCAACCCCCTCCGGGTGGAGCGAGCCCCTACGGCGCCCCGCCACCTGGAGCCACGCCCTACTCGGCGCAGTCGAGCGGTCTGACGGACAATGTTGCCGGCGCCCTTTGTTATTTGTTCGGAATCATCACCGGCGTGCTGTTTCTGGTGCTTTCGCCTTTCAATCAAAGCAAATTCGTCCGATTCCACGCCTTCCAGTCGATCTTTGCCTCGCTGGCTCTCATTGTGCTCAACATTGGACTCGCGATCATTTCGGTCATCGTGTCCGTGATCTCGTACAAGCTGGTTGGCCTGTTGTACATGTTGTTCCAACTGGCGGTGGTTGTACTCTGGGTCTTGTTGATGTACAAAGCCTATAATCGCGAGATGTACAAGTTGCCGTTCATCGGCGATCTTGCTGAGAAGCAAGCCTGATTCAAAAAAGCTGGAATCCGGAGTACAACCGCATGCGTCCAAGAAGCTTGCGGCTCATCGTCCTCTTCCTCGCCCTGATTGCGGTCGCTCCTGCCCAGGTTCCGCAGATCGGCATCATTGACATTTACGGCCTTCGCAAGGTGAAGGAGCAGACGGTCCGAAAGGTTCTCGGTCTCACCCCTGGATCCCCTCTGCCCAGTTCCAAAGGCGACGTCGAGACCCGGCTCGAGGCAATCGACGGCGTCGTGAACGCCCGCCTCGAGGCCGCCTGCTGTGACGATCAGAAGCGCGCGATTCTTTACGTCGGCATCGAAGAGGTCGGCGCTCCTCACTTCAACTACCACAATCCGCCCGAAACCGATCTGCACCTGCCCGAGGAGATCTCGGCAACCTACCGCAAGTTCCTGCAAGCTGCTTCTGCCGCGGGTAAGGCCGGCATGGCCCAGGAGGATCTCTCGCGAGGACATTCCCTGATGGCCGATCCCGAAGTCCGAGCGATTCAAATGCAGTTCGTTGAACTGGCCGATGCCCACCTCGCTGAGCTTCAGAAGGTTCTCCGAGGGTCTGCCGACAACGATCAGCGCGCGATCGCTGCCTACGTCATCGGCTACGCCACCGCAAAATCGCGAGTCCTGAACGATCTTCAATACGCCTTGCAGGACAGTGACGATACCGTTCGAGCCAACGCGCTCCGCAGCCTCGCTGCCTTCTCCGTCCTAGCCGCGAAGGATCCGAAGTCTGAGCTGAAAATCCCGCCCGTCTGGTTTGTCGAGCTCTTGAACTCGCTCATTTGGAGCGACCGCAACAACGCCGCGATCACGCTGGTCACGCTGACCGAGAGTCGCGACCCCAAGGTGCTGACGTTGATCTCCGAACGCGCCGTGCCGTCTTTGATCGAGATGGCAAGTTGGACACATCTGCCTCACGCGCTGCCCGGTTACATCGTCCTCGGTCGGGTTCTTGGCATCCCTGAGCCCGAGTTGCAGAAACTCTGGAGCGAGGACAAGCGCGACGTGGTGATTCAACGTGCTCGCAAGCTGACGAAGCGCTAGCTTCGAGCCTTCAGCCACGCCTTCAACGCCGCCGGATCATCCGAAATAATCTCATCCACGCCGGCATCCACAAGCTTCTGCCAGACATCCGGAGTGTTCGCGGTCCAAGGCACAATCGTCAGACCCGCCTTGTGCGCCGCATCTACCTCCGCCTTCGTCACAACGGAATAGTGCGGGGAGACGATCTTCGAGCCCGCCTCCTTTGCGAATTCCACAAAGCTCTTCGACTTGTCAAAGAACAACGCGCTCAGCCGGATCTCCGGCGCGAGCTGCGCCATCGCATGCAGCGTCCGAAAGTCAAACGACTGGACCACGACACGCTTCTCCAGCCGATACTTGCGAATTGCCGCCAGCAGGAGCTCTGCGAAGCGCTCGGGAGTTGGCGTCAGCTCGGGCTGAGCGGGAGAGATCTTCGTCTCCACGTTGAACTCGAAGCTCCCCTTCGGCGCGAGTGCGAACACTTCGTCCAAAGTCGGAATCCGAGTACCCTGAACCGGCTTCTGGTTCGGAAATTCAGGATTCTTCTTCGACCCGCAATCGTATTGCCGCAACTCAGCCAACGTCAGCGTTCGAATCGCCACGCCCGGATTCGGACCCGAGCAGATCACCGGGTTTACATGGGGATCGTGCGAAACAACCAGCACATCGTCCTTCGTCACCGCCAAATCAAGCTCGAGCACGTCGACTCCCTCACGAATCGCGTATTCAAACGCCGGCATCGTGTTCTCGGGCAAAACGGCACGAGCCCCCCGATGACCCTGGACCTTCACAGCGCCGCCCATCAGCGGGAGCCCGCACAACAAGAGAAATAGGAACCGAGCATGCATCTACGCCTCAGGATATAGTGAGAACGTTTATAGCGTATGAATCACCTGACGCGACGGACATTCACACGAGCTGCGGCCCTCACCACCGCAGCAAGTTACGGCCGGATCCTTGGCGCCAACGATCGGGTTCGCATGGGTTACATTGGCCTCGGCAACCGTGGCGATCAGGTCCACGAAGCCTTCCTCGAATACGGCGATGCCCAGACCGTTGCCATTTGCGATCTCCGCGAAGACTACCTCGATCTTGCACAGAAGAAGTCCCGCGGCACTCCCAAGCGCTACCGCGATTACAAGAGGCTGCTCGACGACAAGGATGTCGATGCCGTGATGATCGCGACACCCGACCATTGGCACGCAATCCAGTTCATCGACGCCTGTAACGCCGGCAAGGACGTATACGTCGAGAAGCCGCTCAGTCTCACCGTGGTCGAAGGACGCCGCATGGTCGAGGTCGCGAATCGAACCAAGCGAGTCACACAGGTTGGGATTCAACGCCGATCCTCAAAGATGCTGCAGGAAGCCGTCGAGTACGTTCGCTCCGGCAACCTCGGCGAGGTGACCGTAGCCAAGGGATGGCACCTCCAGAATGAATGGCCGAACGGCATCGGCAACCTGCCCGATGGTCCTCCGATGACCGAAGAGGAGTGGGACATGTGGCTCGGGCCCGCGCCCAAGGTCCCGTATAACAAGAATCGGACTTATTACAACTTCCGCTGGTTCTACGATTACTCCGGCGGACAGCTCACCAACTTCGGTGTCCACTACATGGACATGCTTCGCTGGGCGATGGGCAAAGTGTCACCTTCGGCCGTCACCGCCATGGGCGGAAAGTTCGTCGTGAAAGACAACCGCGAGATCCCCGACACACTCGAAGCACTCTGGAACTTCGATAACGCGATGGTGATCTTCTCGCAGTACAACGCCAATGCCTCGCCCGGCAACATGCGCGGGGCCGAGATGGAGATTCGCGGTACCAAAGGCACCATGTTCCTCACGTTGAACGGCTGGGAAGTTGTGCCTGAGCGCTTCACCGATGCGACCATCCCCGCTCGCACACCTGTCGATCGGAACGTCGAGAAGAGTTACACTCCGACGAAGAAGGCGGTCACGGAACCAAAGAAAGTGGAGGGCCGCGTCGACAACATGGCACACGCTCGCAACTTCCTCGACTGTGTCAAGACTCGCAGCAAATGCAACTGCGACATCCTCGACGGCCACCTCTCGACATCAGCCACGCTGATAGCGCGTGTCGCGTTGAAGACGAAGTCATATCTCGAATGGGACGGGAAGTCGGAGAAGTTCACCAACAATCCCGCCGCCAACAAGCACCTCTTCTATCAATACCGAGCACCCTACAAGTTACCCGCATGAAGCGCAGAGACGTCCTTAAGCTCGTGGCAGCCGCTCCGGCCTTCGCCCAATCCGCCAAGACTCCACAGGTTTGTGTCTTCTCGAAACACATGGCCCAGTTCGCGCAGCCGGACGCGCTTGCCAAGGAAGCCAAGAAGCTGGGGTTCGATGGAATCGACCTCACCGTCCGGCCCAAGGGACACGTCCTGCCCGAGCGCGTAAGCACGGACCTCGAGCCCTCCGTCAAGGCGATCCGGGCTGCCGGCCTGAGCGTCCCCATGATCACCACCGACCTCAAGGGCCCCGACGACCCTGCGGCCAAGCCGACCCTTGAAGCGATGGCGAAGCTCAAGATTCCGCGCTTCAAAATGGGCTATTTGCGCTACGACAAGAAGACCTGGTCTGTTCGCGACGCCCTTCGTGACGCTACACCAAGGATCCGCGGCCTCGGCGAGCTCTCGAAGGAGATGGGCGTCCAGATGGGACTGCACAACCACTCCGGCGACAGTTTCGGCGCCGCCGTCTGGGATTTCCGTGAGGTCATGCAGCCCTTGGATCAACGATCGGTCGGCTATTACTTCGACCCCGCACACGCCACCATCGAAGGCGGCCTCGCGGGCTGGCGCCTGTCCCTCGACATCGCTTCAAGCAACCTGAAAATGGTGGCTTTGAAAGACTTCTACTGGAAGAAGGAAAACGCCAAGTGGGTGTTGACCTGGTGTCCCATGGGCGAGGGTATGGTGAACTGGCCCGAAGTCTTCGGCAAGTTCCGGGCGGTCGGTTTCACCGGCCCCTACTCGCTCCACTTCGAATATCACGGAGGTGAGGAGCCCGCAGCCATGGC
>DASQVJ010000062.1:0-3909 GCA_035640835.1 Bryobacteraceae bacterium | reverse complement strand
CGCAGCGCAGGTCCCGAATGTCCCCATCACCGAAGTGCAGAATCAAACCAATATAGTTTCGGCTCAAGCCGATGTTGCTAACGTGACGGCAGCAATCGCGGCGGCACAGCGCGATCGCGATCAGGCCGCCGCACAGGTCGTACAGCAAGAAGCGGCAGACGCAAGAGCGCAAAGGGATCTCGAACGATACACAATACTCGTGCAGAAAGAGGAGGTCTCAAAGAGTGACTACGATCAGTACGCAACGAATGCAAAGCAGCAAGCCGCTAACCTCCTCGCGCTGCAGTCCGCGCTTTCAGCCGCAGAAAGAAAAATCGAGGAACAAAAAGCGCAATTGGATCAGGCGAACAGCCGATTGACCCAAAGCGAGAAAACGGCTGATCCGCAATTGCGGTCCAAACGCGCCGCAGTCGAGCAAGAACGAGCCGCGCTGCAAACAGCGGAAGCGCAGCTTGAGCAAGCACAACTGGATCTCGGCTATACAAAAATCGTTGCTCCCGTTGCCGGCATCGTGATGAAACGGGCCGCCCAGGTCGGCGCTCGCGTGACCAATGGTCAGCAACTGCTCACCATTTCCCAGGTCCATGACCTTTGGATCACGGCAAACTTCAAAGAAACTCAGCTGCGCCGCATGCGGCCCGGGCAGCGTGCCACCATCCACATCGACGGGCTCGACGCAGATTTCACTGGTTCCGTCTACACGATTGCCGGCGGGACGGGCTCGATCGAAAGCATGCTACCTCCGGAGAATGCAACGGGAAATTACGTTAAGGTCGTGCAGCGTATCCCGGTGCGAATCAATCTTGATCTCGGCCAACGCGGGCTCGATCGTTTGCGTCCCGGGATGTCTGTCGAGCCTAAAGTTCGGGTTGATTAAGGAAAGAGAACTTGCCTGACCAAAACCACGAATCCTGGAAGCCCGCCTATAATCCCTGGCTGATTGCCGTAGTTGTGGCACTCGCGGCGTTCATGGAGGTCTTGGACACG
This sequence comes from Bryobacteraceae bacterium, assembly GCA_035640835.1. Taxonomy (GTDB): domain Bacteria; phylum Acidobacteriota; class Terriglobia; order Bryobacterales; family Bryobacteraceae; genus DASQVJ01. The sequence continues at coordinate 2,922 of DASQVJ010000062.1, read as the reverse complement.
AGCATTGCCAATGTGGCGTTGCCCCACATCGCTGGAGATCTCGCTGCGAGTCAGGACCAAAGCACCTGGGTCTTGACCTCGTACCTGGTGTCGAATGCCATCGTCTTGCCCATCACAGGCTGGCTGAGTACGATTGTTGGGCGCCAGCGGTTCTTCATGTTCTGCATCGCCCTTTTCACGGTGGCGTCGCTTCTGTGTGGGATCGCGCCAAGTCTCCCGATATTGCTGTTTGCGCGCGTCATACAGGGCGCCGGCGGTGGCGGACTGCAACCGATGGCGCAGGCGATCTTAGCCGACATCTTCCCACCGGAAAAACGCGGTCTGGCTTTTTCGCTCTACGGCATCACAGCCGTGGTTGCGCCTGCGATCGGGCCGACGATAGGCGGATGGATTACCGACAACTACTCCTGGCGGTGGATCTTCTTCATCAATCTGCCGGTCGGCCTGATCACTTTGTTTCTCGTGTATCACCTGGTGGAAGATCCGCCATTCCTGGTACGGCGTACGTTCGCACAAAGCCGACTAGACTATATCGGGTTATCCGCGTTAGCGCTCGGCGTCGCAGCCTTGCAGATAATGCTCGACAAAGGCCAAGAGGACGACTGGTTTGGTTCGAAATTCATCACCACACTCGCCATCATCGCCGTCGTTTGCCTTAGCTTTCTGATCCTTTGGGAATGGTTTGAGGAACATCCCATAGTGGACGTACGGCTGTACAAATACCTGAACTTCACGACGGCGAACATCATGATGTTGCTTGTTGGCGTGGTCTCTTTTTCATCGACCGTGCTGATGCCGCAGTTCCTTCAGACCTTGATGGGATACACCGCCCAAAAGGCCGGCATGGTGCTGTCCGCCGCCGGAATGGTTCTTCTCCTCGAGCTTCCCATAGTAGGTGCGCTTTCTACCAGAATTCCTGGCAAGTATTTGATGGCAGTTGGTTGGGGATTCCTGGCGATCGCTATGTATGTGTCTACGAAGCAAATGGATCTTCTCATGAGCTTCAGATCCGCGACCATTCTCCGCATCTTTCAGTACGTTCCGATTGGCCTGGTTTTTGTCCCGGCCACCACGGTCGCATACGTTGGAATTCCGCGCGGAAAGAGTGACTCAGTGGCCGGGTTGATCAATTTCGTTCGGAATATCGGTAGCAGTTTTGGCACCTCTGGTGTCACAACCCTGCTGGCCCAGCGATCGCAGTTCCATCAAGAGCGGCTCACGGCCTATACTTCGCCTGGCGATGTAAACTTCAGCAACGCCCTCAGTGGCGCAGTGCAGACAGCGCAAAACATGGCGGCAACAGGGGCGGCGGATGCGCATCAGGTCGGGCTGGCGCGGATGTACCAAACGCTGGAGGCCCAGGCCTCGGCTCTCTCGTACCTGGATGTGTATTACGTTTTGATGGTCTTAACATTCATCATGTTTGTGGCTTCGTTTCTCTTGAAACGAAACAGGCCAGCAAAGGGGGCTGCCGTAGCAGCTCATTGATACGTGATCAAGGCAGGCACAGAATCCTGCTGACAGAGAGCGTCAAATGAATTCGATCCAATTTGCAAAATGGCGAGGTTGAACTATGACTCAGAATGAAATTCGTGTCGGAATCGTTGGAGCAAACGCCGAAAACAGCTGGGCGAAGGTGTCGCATGTTCCGGCCATCAAAGGGCTCTCCGGTCTTAGGCTTGCCGCAGTGGCGACGCGCAACGAGCAGAGCGCCCGGGAAGCGGCTCAGGCTTTCGGTGCCCAGCACTGGTGGTCTGACCCCTTTGTGATGATTCAGGACGAGGAGATTGATTTAGTAACGATCACGGTCAAGGTGCCCTCGCACCGCGAACTCGTTCTGGCGGCGCTAGAGGCGGGCAAAGCGGTGTTCTGCGAGGCGCCCCTCGGACGCACGGTCGCGGAGGCTGAGGAGATGGCCAGCGCAGCAGGTTCACTTCATACCGCGATCGGATTGCAAGGTCGGTTGAATCCAGCCGTACGCCGTGCGGCTGAGTTGATTTCTTCCGGAAAGATTGGACGTCCACTCAACGCCAGAATCGTCTCCACCAACATCGGTTTCGGTCCGGAGTTGCCTTCCAGCTATGACTATTTCAATAAGATATCCTCTGGCGCCAGTCTCCTAACCATCAATGGGGGACATACACTCGACGTGGTGGAAGCGGTCTTGGGGCCGATCGTCGAGATTGACGCCCGAACCGAGATTCTCTGGCCCGCTGTCAAACTGAAGGACACAGGCGAGGAGAGTACTCGTGAAATTGCCGATCACCTCGCCGTTCTCGGAAAGACGCAATCTGGCGCTGTATTTACGGCCGAGATTTACGGTGGCGTAGCGCCGCAGGATACTCGTTCCAGCTTCGAAATCAGAGGATCGGAGGCATGGCTCAGCCTCACGACTGATCACCCCTACGGCATCCACGCTGGGAACCCCACGCTGAGATCGAACGTCCCGTTCGTGATACCCGACGAGCCCGCGGTCTCTGGTGGCTTCATGGGCTCTGCGATCAACGTGGGAGAGGTCTACGCTCATCTGGTCCGCGATCTACGTGAGGGCACCTACACTACACCCGGCTTTAACCACGCACTTCACAACGCTCGTCTCATCGAGGCCGTAACGCGCGCTGCCGAACGAGGCGAGCGCCAGAAGATCACAAGTGTGCAACAAACAGATCTGCCAGAGGAGCTTCTTACAAATGTACGCAATGGTTTTTGACCGCTATGGTGGCCCCGACGTGTTGTGTTTTAGGAACGTGCCCGTTCCGGGAGCCGCAAATGGGGATGTCTTGATCCCGGTCGGCTAGGCGGGTGTCAATCCAGACGACTCGAAAGCACTTTCGGCCGATCTTGGGTGTCAGTTGACGATATCAGCGCGAGGCACTCATCCAAGACCGGGTTCCGGCTGGATCGTCGGCTAACCGAAAGCTG
>DASQVJ010000061.1:0-4096 GCA_035640835.1 Bryobacteraceae bacterium | reverse complement strand
AGCTTGCACGTCGCCGTTCAACGTAACGACTTCGGTTGTCGGCTGTTCCGGAACAACTCGCACCGGCGTTGCGTGAGAAACCGGATCGAGTGGCGGGCTGTCCAATCTCGGCTTGTGGAGGACGCGAACGGCGGAAGGTGTCTCGACGGGCGTCACCGGTGTTTCGCGAGCAGGCGCCGGCCTGGGCTCCACTTCCATCGGGATCGGGGCAGGAGTGCGAGCGAGATCAATCGGAATCGGACCAGGGCTCGGCTGTGGCGGATTCGCTCGATCCTTTCGGGCGGCTTCGATCAGAGGCCGGATGGTCTCGAGAACAACGGAGGATTCGAAAGGCTTTTTCAGAATCCCGTCGCATCGGACTTCGGAGGCTTGGCTTTCATCGAAGGGCTCGAGTAAGCCTGCCGTGAGGACGACTCGCACATGGCGATATTTCGAATCGTCCTTCACTAAGCGGCAAATCTCATAGCCGGTACGATTCGGCATAGAGACATCGGCGAAGATCACGTCCGGGTCGGCTTCGACCAAGCGGTCGAGGGCAGCTTGCCCATCGGTGACGGTAAAGACTTCGTATCCTTCTTCGCGCAGAATTCGTTCGCCCATTCTCTGGGCATGTGGACTATCGTCGGCAAGTAGGATCCGGCTCATGCGGGTCCTTCTATTTTGCCCCGTTCTTGTCCTTCTTTTTCTTCTGCTGCTTTACGGGTTGACGATTCGACGGCAGAGGCTCGTTTGTCGCCGGAGTTGCAGACACGTTGTTGCCGCCGGTCGTCGTCGAGCTGCCGGCAGCCGTGGTGCCTTCTGCTGAGCCGGTTCCGTTCGCTGAGCCACTCTGAGAAGCCGCGTTGCCGCCCTGTGCTCCGATACGAGCATCGGGGTTGGAGTCGAGCACCGTTGGGTCCGTTACGGGAGCAACCGTCACGTCACCCGAGAAGCCTGCTCCTGTGCCGGTTCCTGCGCCAGCTCCAGGGGTCGCCGGAGGAACGCTCGCGGGTACGCCAGGTCGAAGGCTGGTCATGGCAGGTGTACCCGACTTAGCAGCGCGGCTGACGTCGGGCGACCGGCGCATAAAGCCGAGCGACTTGCCCATCAGGCTCCGATCCGTCCTGTTCTCGAGCTCGTACTTGTGGCGGGCATAGGCGACCGGATCGGCCTCGGGAACCGGCATCTCGAGGGCTTGCAGGCGCTTCTTCGCGTCGTCGGCGTAATCACTCAGAGGGTACTCGCGGAGGATGCGCGAGTAGGCCTCGCCGGCACGTCCTCGGAAGCGAGCGCCCATTCGCTCATAGGCATCGCCAAGCAGGAAATTTGCGCGGTCCGCCTGACTGTAGAGCGGATATTGATTGGCCAGACCTGTCAACCGATTGGCTGCGGCCGGGTAGCTCCCCTTGTTGTGATAGAACGAACCACGCCGCATCTCGCCCTCGGCGATCACTTCCTGCACGTTGCGGAGAAGCTGCTGGGCACGAGGCGCGAATTTGCTGTTCGGGAACTGATTCAGCAGATTGCGGCACTCGTCCTCCGCGCGGACGGCATGCAGCATGTCGCGATCTGCCTTCTCCATCTGGCGGTAATGGATCATGCAGACCTTCTCTTGCGCTTCGGCCGCTTCCTCGAGTGTCGGATAGAAAAGAATGAAGTCCTTGTACTCAGCTTCTGCCTGCGCCAGACCATTCATGCCACCTTCGCGGAACCAGCTGTCGGCGTAGGCGAGCTTGGCCTTGGCCAGGTACTCGCTCGTATCATACGTGTTCATGAGGGTCTGTAGCGTGAGGCGAGCGACCTCATATCGGCCCTTCTCCAGGTCCTTGATGGCCTTATCGAAGAGAACCTTGTCGGGTTGCTGCGTGTCCTTAGTAATAGGATTCTCGTACTTCTTACGACCGCAGCCAGTGGCTGCGAGCACGCAAATCAGCGCGAACACCAACCCGCGCAACATCCAAAAACGATCACGAACCATGTTTAAACGTCCTGCTCAAAGTCTTATTTCAATGGCTTATACGTGGACTGTTTCGGCGCCACGCGCGACCTGTTGCATCTGATTCACAGTTGCGGTCGGATCGGCACTGTGAAAGATTGTTGATCCAGCCACGATCCAATCGCAACCGGCCCGAACCGCGTCGCCGAGATTGTCTAGCGTAATTCCACCGTCGATTTCTATAGCAAGTGGCAGGCCGCGCTCCTTCCGCCATTGGTCGAGTTTACGGACCTTGCCGAGTGTATAAGGGAGAAACTTCTGTCCTTCGAAGCCGGGATTGACGCTCATGACCAGCACGTAGTCGGCTACTTCCAGCACATGTTCCAGAGTGCTCACAGGTGTGCTGGGATTCACCACAACGCCGGCACGAGCGCCTTCACTCTGAATCTTCCGCAATGTACGATCCAGGTGAATCGTGGACTCCTGGTGCACGGACACCTGGTCAGCACCGGCTTCGATGAAGATCGGCGCGTAAGTACCGGCGTCTTCGATCATGAGGTGTACGTCCAGGGTCAACTTGGTGATTTTCCGAATCGATTTTACAACAGGCGGACCGATGGTGAGGTTGGGGACAAAGTGTCCGTCCATGACATCCAGATGAAGGATCCGGACACCCGCACCCTCAACTTTTCCGATCTCCTCGCCCAGTCGCGCGAAGTCGGCAGATAGGATTGAAGGAACAATTTCAACCATTTGCCGTTCCTCCCGATACTAACACAGCAGCGTAGAACCCATCACCCGCGTCGCGGCCGGGGATTCGTCGGTTTTCATCAACCAAACGGACGTCGTTCCGCCCCTTGAGTGCCTCACGTACAACTGCCTCATCCTCTTCTTCTTCCAACGAACAGGTGGAGTATACGAGTAGTCCCGGGGATTCGAGGACGTCCAGAGCGTTCCGGAGAATGGCGACCTGGCGTCGCTGGAGGTCCAGGACGTCTTCAGGTGCGATGCGCCACCGGATCTCAGGGTTTCGCCCTAGCGTGCCTGTCCCGGAACAAGGCGCGTCCACCAGGATCCTATTGAAACGCTGTCTGAAGGGCAGGGGATGGGTTGCGTCGATGACCGCGGGTGTGCAGCCCTGAATTGTTCTGGCTCGATGCCAGTGAAGGTCGCAGGCAATGGCATGCACACCCGACTCGAGTGCTTGGGCCGTCTTGTTGCCCGGGGCGGCACAGACGTCGAGAAATCGATCACCCGTCCGAAGATGCAGCAGTGGGACGATGCTTTGCGAGCCGATGTCCATCACGCGCAGGCCCTCGGGAGCTCCCGAGGTTACGCGATAACAGCCGGGGACCTCGGTGGGTTCAAGCGTCACGTCGGTCGAAGTAGGAGGGACCGTGCCGCCTGGGACCCTGACGTATGTCTCGGGTTTCTGTAGAAACGCTTTCGCAATCGAGTCGGCGGTCTCTTTGCCGAACTGGCGGTCCCACCGCTCGAGGAGCCAATGCGGCATTGACAGTGCGATCGCGCGATCGGGCCAGGTGACCTCATCGCGAGTCACCTTGCGGAGAACAGCGTTCACGAATCCCGCGGCCGAGGTTTTGCGAGCGCGCTTCACCAGGTCCACGCTTTCGCTTACAGCGGCGTGACGAGGGATTCGCTCGAGGTAGCGCAGTTGATAAACGCCCATCCGCAGTGCGACACGAACTTCCGGATCAAGTTTCGTGACGCGGCGTTGCGACAGTGACTCAATCAGGAAATCGAGTTGCGCCTGGTAGCGAAGGCCGCCGAAGACGATTTCCGAGGCGAGGCCCGCATCCCGCGAATCGAGATCAGCTGAGCGCTCGAGGAGAAGGTCGGCCGCCCAGCCTCCCGACTCGATACGCAAGAGAACATCGAACGCGACCTGGCGTGCAAGGGAAACCATTCGTCAGGGCATGTACATGCCGCCGTTAATCTCGATCGTCTGGCCGTGGATGTAGCTGCTGCGATCCGAGCATAGCCACACGATAGCGTCGGCGATGTCTTCGTTAGTACCGAGGCGTCCAGCCGGAGCGGAGGCAAGCATGTTGCGCATCATTTCGGGCGTCGAGTGCTTCTCGTGGAAGTAATTGTCAACGGTGCCCGGACTCACGGCATTCACCCTGATCCCTTGAGGTGCGAGCTCCTTGGCCATCCCTT
>DASQVJ010000060.1:0-11818 GCA_035640835.1 Bryobacteraceae bacterium | reverse complement strand
GCGTCCGCCAGCAACCCATACGTCATCACATCGTCCGGGTTCTTCTTGTTGATCTCGCGCGCGAGTTCGAGCGCCGCCGCGAACTCATGCTTCCCGAGCAGCACCCAGCATTTCACCTTCTTGTTTTCGAGACGGCCCGGGTCGAGCTTATCGGCGTCTTCTAGCGCCTTCAGCGCCTGATCGTAGAACTGCGTGTTTGCCGTCTCCCGAGCACGCCGGGCCAGCGCCATCGCAAGCGCCCGGTGCCCTTCCGCTTTATCTGGACTCTTCGCGATTTTGCTCTGTGCTTGCTGCATCGCCCTCTCGGCGGGACTGTTCCCGCCGAGAAGCGTGCAGCACGCAAGTACGAAACCGAACGTCAGCTTGCGCATAATGTCCTCGCTTGAACCCTCGACTGTTAGCGGCAGTTCCCGCCGGACCCCGCCGTGCAGCCCGGCTCACCCGGATCAATGTGGCGCCGATCGCGTCCACTCGGAGCGTTCGCCAGATACGGGAACTCCGTGCGATACGCCACGTCGTTTACGTTCACGCCGTCGCCCAACCGGCTGTTCACCGGCGAGTTCGCGAACTGGCTACCTGCAAGGACACCGCCCACCACCAATCGCAGCGCGATGTCGACCACGTCATCCTGCAAGCGACGTCCATTCGGAAAGCCCGCGGCATCACCACCGAGCAAGCCCAGGCGGTTGATGTTCTCAGCCGCGGTCGGCGCCACACCGGTGTTCAATCGAAGCAGGTCAGCCACTGGACCCGGCGGAGTTCCCATCGCCGCAATCGGAGGCGCGTACGTCACCACCGGCAGCAGATCCGTGCGAGGCGGAGCTGGAATGATCACCGCGCCGTCGGTTAACGCATTCGCCACACGCGCCAGCGTCGGATCCAGGAAGAACGGAGCAAACTGCGAATCGTTCTTCGGCTGATCCATGCTGAAGCGGTCTTTCGACCCAACACCGACCAGCAGTTCGTTGATGAGCGGATTGCCCATGCGCTGCACCTGCCGGAACGAACCAATACCAACGGCGCGCTGAGGTGAGAGTCGTACGGTCACCTGCTCTCGCGAGGTAGTGGCCCAAACACCGATCGTCGCTGCCGGAGACGTCGCAGGCTCCACGCGACCGGTACGCGTCAACATCGTGATGGGCACTTCAATCGCGATCGCATTCACCGCGAAGCCCGACACCGTGTCGCTCGACAGATTCACCGCCTGCTGGTCCTGCGACACCGTCAGAATCGGCGGGTTGTGGGTGTTCAAGGTATCGAATGTGCCGCCAAGATCGATCCAGAACGGATCATCCACTGTGCCCGCAAACACGCGAACGTTGTTGGGCAGCGAGTAGGTTCCTTCACGAAACAGCGCATCGTAATCCATCGTGCGCGGACCTACGTTCGCCGGAACAGCGTACAACGTGGTGCCGGTAGCCAGGCTGCTTTCCCGGTCGTCACGAATCATCATGACTGTGTAGCTCTGGCGCATCCCCAGTCCGACGTCGTCGAAGTTCGTGATGCGAGGCGGAACAACTGTCGTGCCAGGCGTCACCGGAGCAGGCGAGTTCGCTGGTGCGCGCGCCCCACCGGGAACACCGGCATATACGTTAAAGAGGTTTGGAAGCCGCTGCTCCGTCTGAAAGCGGAATTGAAAGACGATGTCTTCGACCGCGTCGTGATTGTTATCGATCTTGATCTCGTACAGGATGTCCGGATCAAAAGGGAAGTACGTGGGACCGTTCGCGGGTTCGAGCAATGGATCCACGCACATGATCAACGTTACCCGATCGCTCGCACCCGGGCCATAGCTTCGGAACGCGTAGACGTCCGTGATGTCAGCCTTATGGTCGAGAGCCGTGATCGGTGCCTCGCGGTGATTCGCCGCTGGCAGAGGCGCTGCCATGAGCAGCACGGCGAGCGTCGGGGCAAGAACAGAATGTGCCTTTCTCATTCAATCTCCTGGTCAGCAGGGCGCTAAATTTCGCACTGCGACAGGACATACGAAAGGCACCCTCAGTCTGGATTTAAGCCGAGCACACTCTCCACGGCCTGCGTGTGGTTCCTTCGCGGTCTTCGCGCCTTTGCGAGAGATTGTCTGCGCGGTTAGAACTGCGCATTCAACGCAGGGAAATCCTGGAACCAGCGAATCTCGCCGCCGAACTTGAGCGCGTGACGGCCGGTCATAGACCTGGTAGGGTTGGTGCCAAGGCCGACCGGAAACACCCAACCATCCGCCGAGTTGAACAGAGCCACTGACCGACCAGCCACGTTCCGCGCAATCCATCACGAGGGGAAAGACCAAGCTGCATGAAGCCGAGCCTAGCTAAACCCACAGGACGCGCGCCCCGGTTAAACCCACCCCAAGACCTTTCGTAATCCCGAATACATCCAGTACTCTGGTACTATTTGCAGTTCAGGAGTTATTGGTATCCGCCTTATGCATTCAGTGTGGCTATCGTTCTGCCTTCTTTTCCTCACCAGCGTTGTTGCCCTTAGCCAGACGCCTGGCTTTCGAAGCCAACGCCTGGCCGACCAACCCCTCAGCTCACGAACCGGCCTGCGATCCGAACGCCTGGCCAAGCTTCAGGAACGTCGTTTGGCCCGCCTCTCGGGCGACGAAGCCCAGCCGCACTTTCGCGGACGGCTCCGCTCCCAAGGCATTGCCCGCGCGCTTGTGGACACGACCGTCGGCGAAGGTTCCTGGACGACGCTTGCCGACGGCTCCCGAGTGTGGCGACTCGCCATCACTTCCCCGGAAGCCTGGGGCATCCGCATTCACCTTCACGAGTTCCACGTGGGCGGAGGCCGAGTCTGGGTGTATCTCAACGGTCAGTCCCGCGATGCCAGCGAGTTTGCCGGTCCTTATACAGCCGACGGAGTCCATAGTGACGGCGACTTCTGGACCGAGCCGATCCCCGGCGACTCCGTCGTCCTCGAGTATGCCCCCGCGGCCGGCGACTCCAGCGAGCGCCCGCCTTTCGTGGTCGACCGCATCCTGCACCTCTACTCCCCTGTGGCGACCAACCCCCAGCCCCAAAGGAGCCTCCAGGTGCAAAGCGACTCCCTGACCGTGCTCGACGGTCCAAGCGAATCCGTGCCCGGCACGGCGTCTCTCCACGCAGCGACCCCTGGTGTCCAGAGCAAGTGCTCACCCGACGTCCGTTGCTACTCCGCCTGGACCACGCAGAGCAACGCTGTTGCGTCGATCTCCTTCGTCGAGGGGCAATACTCTTACTCCTGCACGGGCTCACTCATTGAGGATCCGTCCGGCAAGGGCCAGCCCACGTTCCTCACCGCCGGTCACTGCGTCTCCACCGATGAAGTCGCCCGAACCGTGGTGAGCTACTTCGATTACCAGGCTCCGACCTGCGGTGGCACCCCGCCTAGCTACTTCGATGTCCCCCGCGTCAACGGCGCCCGGCATCTCATGAGCCGAGCCGTTACTGAAGGCGACTTCAGCATCCTTCAACTCTCCGGACAGCCGCCTTCGAGCGCCACGCGCCTGAGTCTCGCAGCCAATCCCGATCCGCCGGTCGGTGAGCAGGTCGTCGGCATTCACCATCCCGGTCGAGTTGAAGGCGGCAGCAGTGAGCCCAACTCGAAGCGCATCAGCTTTGGCACCGAATCCCGCCCGCAGAATGTGAACGTCGCGGGCGCCATCGTGCCCGCCGACCGTAGCCTGGTCGTCCAGTGGACACCCGGCCAGGGCTACACCGAGCCCGGCTCCTCGGGGTCCCCTCTGTTCTCGAAGGACGGCAAACTCCTCGGTGTCTTAAGCGCCGGTGCCGAAGAAGGCTTCACTTCCGCGTGCAATCCGACAACAGCGATCGGCGTGTACAGCAAACTGTCTGTGTACATGGCGGACATCACCGGGTTCTTCAACCCAGGCTCGCCAGCGACGCCCGCACCGCCGACCAACACGCCCGGCACCGCCACGGGTTCCACGACGGCCTGTGAGCTTCGGTTCGCCTCTCCGCCCTCGCCGATCGCTGCCGACGCAGGCTCGTGGGAATCGAGCTTTAGTCTCACTGACGGCTGCCAGTACACGCTAACCACGACGGCTCGTTGGATTAGCGCGAGCTACAGCGCAGCTGGCCCCAACGCGCGCAGCCTCAAGATCCAGGCAGCGCCAAACACGTCAGCGACCGCTCGCACAGCGACCGTCTGGGCACGAAACAGCGCGCGTGACCTTCAGGCCTACCGCATCCTCCAGCGCCCCGCCAACGGAGCGCAGCGCTTCGCCGACGTGACCAGCGAGCACCCCTTTGCGGACCACATCCAGTTGCTAGCCGAGCAAGGTGTCACGACGAACTGCAGTCCAAACAACTTCTGCCCCGATGCGCCGATGACACGCTCAGAGCTGGCCGTGTTCCTGGTTCGGTCCTACCTGAAGTCCGACACCTTCAGCTTCCAGGCCACACCCTACTTCTCCGACGTGCCCGCGAGTCACCCCAATTTCCGCTATATCCAGAAGGTCCGCGAGCTTGGCTTTACGCTAGGCTGTACCGCTACCACCTATTGTCCTGACTCGACCGTAACGCGAGGCCAGATCGCGCCGTTCCTTGTCCGGATGCTCTATGGTGACTCGTTCCCCTATTCGCAGCGCCCCTGGTTCAACGACGTGCCCGTCAATGGGACCGCCTATCCGTACATTCAGAAGCTTCGAGATTTGGGCATCACCTCAGGCTGCACGGCAACTGACTTCTGCGAAGGCCTCCCGAACACCCGCGGCGAGATGGCGGTGTTTCTGATCCGCGCGTTCTACTCGAACTAGCGCGGACGGTAATAGCGGGACATCCATCGCGCCAGTCCATCAAGTCCGGGATAGAGGAGCCTCTCCGTAATCCCGGACTGGTCGAGCTTGTCCCGCACCTCCCACTTCAATGAGGACGGCACCACGATGCGCTTCGCCAGGTCCGGTCGAGCCTGAAGCCACTTCTGCAGATCACAGCGCGGATCCGACATCATCGAGAACAGCGCGAACTGCGACTCGATCCGCGGGTCCAGTGTGGGCGGCTCGAGAAAAAGCACGTACGGTTGCTCGCCCAGTTTGGGCAGATCCTCGAAATGAGGCGCCACGTCGTCGATCATTTCCGGCGTGAAGGCATTCGCACCAGACTGCTTCGCAATCTCTCTAAGCTTCTCAGGAACATATTCGAGTGTGCGGCGATGGTTGATGCACCACACGACTCCGTCCTCATGCTCCTTGGACATGTCTTCCGTCATGAAATGCAGCGCCACCAGCGGCGAATAGGTCCAATCGAGGAGTCGCGTCTGCAAGCCGTGGTGCTGCGCCAAGGCCAGCCAGTTGTAGAGAGACTTGTCTTCCTGGTGCCGGTGGGCGTACTTGCGAAAGTTGCGCGCGATCTGGGTCTCGATGCACGTCAACTGATCGGACTCGTAGCCCATCCGTTGCAGAGTCGTCTGCAGGCACGCCGACACAAGCGCGCAGCCACGGAAGACATACGGCGACCGGTGACGTCGAATCGCTTCATCCCATGCGTCTCGATACAGCTCGTCAATGAGCTCGATCCAGGACCCAACGCGGATTTCGGCTATATCAGCCATGCCGCTTTACCTCCGCCGTCAACTACCCTTGGCCGATTTCATGACAGCCGTGCCCCGCGGAATGCGTTCACTAGCCGGTCCGATGTGAATGTGGGCGCCAGTTGCCTTGCCCGCAATCGCACCGCGAAACCCATAGAACGGAATCCCCATCGAGCGCAGAAACGAGCACAGCCACATGCCTTCCGCCTGGTCCGGCGACAGCGCGACATCCAAACGTCCGGTGTGGTCGAATCCCATTGCCCGGTGCGTCAGAGTCTCGCCCTGTGCGCTTATCGGAAGCGGCCGGCCAAACCGCCTCTGGTAGGCCTTTGCCACGATCATTTGGTCGACGTCGGTGAAGTAGCCGTTACCGGCGTACTTGATCACACTGCGCCCGCTCGTGACCTTTTTCCTGCTCGCAGCACTACGAGCGATCTGACGCAGCACCTCCGCACGACTCAGCGCATCGTAAGCAATACCCAAGCGCCGATCGAACTCCGCCCGAAGCTCGGCAAGCTCTTCGACCGACGCCCCACGTGCAATGGCCGCGTTCATCTTCGCTTCCTGGCGTTGCAGACGACGGTTGGCCGCGTCCACCAACTCCTGGGCCTGGCGCACGTACTCTTGCGGCGACCGATGGATTTCCTCAGCCGTGACCGAGCGGTAAAGGGTCACTTCGATGACCGCACTGTCATGAATATCGGCGGCCACGTCGGACTCCTGCGCGAGAACGCACGTAGCAATCGCGATGAGTAGGAGGATTCGCAGCATAGGCCTGCTGAGGAGGGATGGTAGGAACGGGCAGATTCGAACTGCCGACCTGCCGCTTAGGAGGCGGCCGCTCTATCCAGCTGAGCTACGTCCCCACACGTCAATCATTGTACCGTCGGAGCCCTCGAGCACCAATATCCTTTCGGTACTGTGCTCCGGCGAACTGGATGTAAGGTATGGCGGCATACACTTTATCCCTGGCGTCCGCAAGTGTTGCCCCACTTCCAGTTACGGACAGCACTCGGCCTCCGGCGGTCTCCAAATGGTCGTTTACGCGACGAGTCCCTGCCTGAAAGACCTGCACACCTGTTTGCTCGGCCGCATCTATGCCGGTGATCTTGTCACCAACTCTCGGTGACTCCGGATAGCCCTGCGCGGCCATTACGACGCAGAGCGCCGGGTCCGGGTCGACATTGAGAGCTGCCTGACTCAAATCGCCTTTTGCCGCGGAGAGTAGTGCGTCGAACAATGTGTCCGAACTGATCCGATAGAGGAGCACCTGAGCCTCGGGATCGCCGAGGCGGACATTGAACTCCAGGACCTTCGGCCCGTCGGAAGTAATCATCAGGCCGACATAGAGAAATCCCGTGAACGGATTGCCCTCTTCGGCCATGCCGCTAATGGTCGGGTAAACAATGTTGTTCAGGATGCGCTTGGCATCGGCCGGGGCCAGCAGGCGGGAGTCCGAGTATGCCCCCATGCCACCGGTGTTCGGACCCTGGTCACCGTCCAGCAACCTCTTATGATCCTGGCTCGGAGGGAAGGCCATCACCCGGCTGCCATCGGATAGGGCGATAAAGCTCAGCTCCTCGCCGGCGAGATACTCCTCAATGACGACACGCTGATGGGCCATCAACCGGTCGAGTGCATGCAGTGCCTCTTCAGCAGTCTCAGCGATTACGACACCTTTGCCCCCAGCGAGGCCATCCGCCTTGAGGACGACCGGCAGATCAAACGATCGCAGCGCCTCCCGCCCTTCCTCGGCCGAGCAGATGGTTTGGTGACGAGCCGTCGGGATGTTGTGCCGGTTCAGGAACTCCTTTGCAAACGCTTTGCTGCCCTCGAGCTGTGCCGCCGATCGCGTCGGTCCCAGAATCAGGCGGTTGTCCGCCCGGAATTGGTCGACGATCCCAGCCACGAGCGGTGCTTCGGGTCCAACGATGGTCAATCCAATATGATGTCGCTCGGCCAGCGCCAGGTATTCCTCCGGGGTGCTGGCGGCTTGGCAGGTCGCGATCTGCGCCATTCCCGGATTTCCCGGCGCTGCGAACACCTGCGAAACAGGTCCTGCCTGTGCGAGTTTCCAAGCGAGCGCATGCTCTCTTCCACCACTTCCGATCACCAGGACCTTCAATCTTGTCGGTTCTCCATTTCGCTACACTTATTAAAGTAGCCCAGACCTGTTCTCTGGTCCTCTCGGTCCCATGTCAAAGTCATTTCAGGTTGTTGTTGTTGGTGCGGGTCACGCGGGTTGCGAGGCCGCGCGCGCCTGTGCGCGCCTGGGTTTGCGGACAGCAATGATCACTATGAACGCCGACCTGGTGGCGCAGATGTCCTGCAATCCGGCCATAGGTGGTATTGCGAAGGGCCATCTGGTTCGTGAAGTCGACGCGCTCGGCGGCGTGATGGGCGAAGTCACCGACTCGGTGGGGATCCAGTTCCGGCTGCTGAACACCAGCCGCGGTCCGGCCGTGTGGTCCCCTCGAGCTCAGTGCGATAAGAAGCAATACCGCATCCGGATGAAGCAGGTGCTCGAGCAGGAGCCGAACTTGCGGATTGTGCAGGCGGAAGTCGGCGGGCTTGTGATCGAGGATCATGCCGACGGCTCCCGCCGGGTCACTGGCGTCGAGCTCCGCGACGGGCGCACATTGAAGGCGGACGCCGTCGTGGTCACCACCGGAACCTTCCTGAACGGCCTGGCTCATGTGGGCGAGCAGAAGTACCAGTGCGGCCGGAATGGCGAGGCGCCCGCGAATCACCTTGGGAATCACCTGCGGACTCTTGGGCTGTCCTGGACGCGCCTGAAGACCGGCACGCCCCCGCGCCTGGATGGCCGGACCATCGACTTCTCGCGATTCGAGCGGCAGGAAGGAGATCCTGAGCCGACACCGTTCTCGTTCCTGACCAGGAAGATCGATCGCGAGCAGATCGCCTGCTTCCTGGCGTACACCACAGCGGAAACCCACCGCCTTTTGCAGGAGGCCATCCCGCGCTCTCCTTTATATAGCGGTCAGATCGAAGGCGTGGGTCCCCGGTACTGCCCGTCCATTGAAGACAAGATCGTAAAGTTCCCGGACAAGACGCGTCACCAGCTGTTTCTGGAACCCGAGGGCCTCGACACGCACGAGATCTATGTGAACGGAATGTCGACGAGCATGCCGGTTGAGGTGCAAGTGGCGATGCTCGCGTCGATTCCGGGGCTCGAGGACGCCGAAATGATCCGGCCCGGGTATGCGATCGAGTATGACGCGATCGATCCGCGCGAGCTTTCGCATGGGCTCGAGGTGAAGCGTCTTGCTGGTTTGTTTCTTGCCGGCCAGATCAACGGAACGTCCGGCTACGAAGAGGCCGCGTGCCAGGGTCTGATTGCCGGTTTGAATGCTGCCGCCCGCGTGGGTGGCTGCGACCCATTTGTCCTCAGCCGAACCGACGGCTACACCGGTATCCTTATTGATGACCTGATCAGCAAGGGCGCCGACGAGCCGTACCGAATGTTCACTTCGCGCGCTGAGTTCCGCCTGCACCTGCGCATCGATAACGCCGACGACAGGCTTACGCCTCTGGGCCGGAAGGTCGGCCTTGTTGCCGAGGATCGGTGGGCCGTGTTCACCTCGAAGCAGCTCCAGAAGACCAAGCTTTCCAAGCTGTTCGCAGAAACGCGGTTGGCCCCGGGTCGCGCGCCTGAGGTGCCGGACGTCGATGACCGGCCGACGATTGAGCAGTGGCTGAAGCGGCCCGAAAGCTCGGCGGAACAGCTGATTCCGTGGCTTTCGTCGGTGCTGGGAGAGGAAATCGACAACGGCGCTCTCACCACGGTCGAAACCGAGATGAAGTACGAAGGCTACATGCGTCAGCAGGACCGGCACATTGAGCGCCTGCGCGGGTCCGAGGGTCGCCCGATCCCGCAAGGCTTCTCCTATAAGGAAGTACCGGGCCTTTCCCGCGAAGTCCAGGAGAAGCTCGCTCGCGTGCAGCCGGCAACTCTCGGCCAGGCCGGCCGAATCCCGGGCGTGACTCCGGCCGCGGTTGCCATTCTCGATGTCTACCTGAGCCTTCAGGCCACCGCCCCGGCCGCGCAATGAGCCGTTTTGCAGATCGTCTTGCAAAGCGCTTGAACGGTCTGGTCCTAATCACACCCGAGTTGGTCTCGCAATTGGAGGCGCACCACGGGCTCCTGAAGAAGTGGAACGCCAAGATTAACCTGACGTCGATTGAGGATCTCGACGAAGCGGTTGATCGTCACTACGCCGAGCCCCTCTTCCTGGGGTCCCTCCTGAAGCTGCCTTCCGGGAGCACCGTCGTGGACATCGGCAGCGGCGCCGGCTTCCCTGGGACGCCCATCGCGGCGTTCCGGCCCGACTGGCACGTCACGATGGTCGAATCCCACGCCCGGAAGGCCGTTTTCATCAAGGAAGCTACGCGCAGCATGCCGAATGTGACTGTTCGCACTCGCCGGATTGAAGACGTGCAGGAGGAGTTCAGCTGCGCCGTGATGCGGGCCGTGAATTGGCACGATCTGGTAACCATTTTGCCGAAACTCGCCCCGAAGCTCGGCTTCCTCGTAGCGGCCCACGACTTCGGACGGTTGCAAAGTGACCTCCCGGCGTACACTTGGCAAGCTTCGGCTGTCCCTTGGGATCCGACCCGGGTCGTGGCGTCGGGCGAACTGGCCTGACGGAACGAAGCCAAAGGATTAATAGTCATAACCGAGCTGTGTCGCGCAGTGGTTTATGTTCCACGTGGAACATGGCTTCGGAGCACCCGTCGACGTTCCACGTGGAACACTGACTGTTGCCCATCCACACGGCGAAACTGAGCGCGAATGTACTCGGCCGCCGCGAGTTGGCTTCGTTTTGCCAAATTCACCTGCTACAATCAGACCTCAATTCCCACTACGCAGTAGATCCTCTCAATGGGCAAGACCATCGCAATAGCCAACCAAAAGGGCGGCGTCGGAAAGACAACTACGGCCATAAACCTCGCCGCATCCCTCGCCGCGAACGACCTCCGAGTCCTACTCGTCGACTCCGACCCCCAAGGCAACGCCTCTACCGGTGTCGGCGCCGATAAATCGTCCGACGGCCGCATCACGACTTACGATTTGCTCGTCACCACCAAGCCGGCCGCCGACGCAGTAAGCCCCACCGGCTTCGAGGGTCTCAGTATCATCGCCGCGAATCAGCACCTTGTCGCCGCCAACATCGAACTTGTCGACCAGGCCGACCGCGAAACGCGCCTCCGCACCAAGCTCGAAGACATCCGCGAGCAGTTCGACTTCATCGTCATAGATTGCCCCCCCGCCCTCGACCTGCTCACGCTGAACGCCCTCGTCGCCGCCGACTCCGTCCTTGTCCCAATCATTTGTGAGTTCTTCGCCCTCGAGGGAATCTCGCAGCTCATGGACACCATCGATCGCATTCGCGATACCTTCCAGCACAATCTGCGGCTCGAAGGCGTCCTCCTCACCATGTACGACGACCGCACCAATCTCACCAAGCAGGTCGCCGACGATCTGAAGGATTTCTTCCAGGACGACGTCTTCGATACGGTCATCCCTCGCAGCGTGCGACTCGCTGAAGCTCCGAGCTTCGGTAAGCCCATCCTCGCCTACGATGTCCGCTCGAAAGGTGCAGAGAGCTACGTTCGACTCGCCAAGGAAATCATCGCCAATGAACAAAAACTCCGAACCGTCGCGCCGAGCTCTTGGTAAGGGTCTCTCCGCGCTGCTGCCCTCGTCTCGGACAGCAGGCGCCTCACCGGCCGAAGCTCCCGACCCTTCGTCCAAAGGCGGAGTCCTTATGGTCCCGCACCTCTCGGTCATTCCGAACACCGAACAGCCGCGCACCATCTTCCAACAGGACCGCCTAGAGGAACTGGCCCAATCGATCCGTGCCAACGGCATCATCCAGCCCCTGATCGTCCAACGACACGGTGACAACTACAAAATCGTCGCCGGCGAGCGCCGCTGGCGAGCAGCCCGACTCGCAGAACTCACCGAGATCCCCGTCGTCATCCAGGACTTCGCCTCCGACCGCATCCTCGAGATCGCCCTGGTCGAGAACATCCAACGCGAGGATCTCAACCCCATCGAAATCGCCAGGGCTCTCGATCGCCTTGTCAAAGACTTCGGCCTCAGCCACGATGAGATCGGCCGCCGGACCGGCAAGGACCGGAGCACCATCAGCAACCTGCTCCGCCTCCTCAAGCTTCCTCCCGAGATCCAACAGCTCATCTCCGAGCAGCGCCTTTCGATGGGCCACGCCCGAGCCATCGCCGGCCTGACCGATCCACACGA
>DASQVJ010000059.1:0-4003 GCA_035640835.1 Bryobacteraceae bacterium | reverse complement strand
ACCAGTCCCCGGTCGGCTGAACGGACTCGGCATTGTGCCCGAAATGCAGCACCGGCATCCCGGAGTATGGCTGGATCGATACGAGCTTCGGACGCGATCCGATCCGCCCATCGAAGTAATCATTCTTGTGGCTGAGCGCGTGATAATCACGAAACGCAAGCTGTGGACGAAGTTCCAACTGCGCCTCACCTGAGCTTTTGAGCCGATACTCGAGAACGAGCGTGTTCGTGCCGTAAACCAGGAAAAGCGTCTTCTCCAGGCGAGCCTCTCCGCACTGATAAACCCAGACAGGAAAGGGATCCAGCGTAAAGGATTCCAATCGTGAGAACCCCTTCGGATGCACTGTTCCGGGATAGCGGTTGGCACTAAGCTCGAAGCGCTCACCGTCGACTACGAGCGTCTCTTCAACCTTCGAGAGCAAAACTGCCCGACCTACTGGAGGGTTAAGAGCCGCCGTGAGGTACCCGTGATAACGGCGCGTGTTCATGCCGGCAACCGTGCCGCACGCGAAGCCGCCGAGCCCATTTGTTTCCAGCCATTCCAGACGCGACGACCGCTCGAGGTTCCGGCAGACCTCGCTATCGAACTGAATCTTTTGCACGCTAGGATCCGCTATTCGCCTGACGCCCAGGCAGTTCGGAATTCAGGGTACAGCGTGAGTCCGCCGCAGGCAAAAATCGTCTGCCCCGTGATGTACGACGCGTCGTCCGAAGCAAGAAAAGCAAACACGCTGGCGATTTCCTCGGGCTGTGCGGCCCGACCCATCGGAATGTGGCTCTCGACAACGGCCTTCGCTTGGGCATCGTTTGTCCACGCGATGTTGATGGGTGTGATGACCGCGCCTGGTCCAACTGCGTTCACGCGAATTCCGCGGTCGGCATACTCGAGCGCGAGCGTCTTGGTCAGATTCCGCATGCCGCCCTTACTCAGGGAGTAAGGAAGGTACTTGGGCTTCGGAATGATCTCATGCACGCTCGAGTTATTCAGGATGACGCCGGGAATCTTTCGTTCAAGGAAGTGGCGGATGCCCTCGCGAGCACACATGAACGCGCCTGTGAGATTGACACCGAGGATCTTTTCAAAATCCTGCATCGACACGTCATGGCTGTCTTCCGGCTTCTGAATGCCGGCGTTATTCACCACAATATCGAGCTGCCCGAAACTCGCGATCGTCGTCTCGAACATCTTCAAGACCTCGGCCTCTTCGGAAACGTCTGCTTTCACGCTGATGTGGCCGCCTGGATTCGCTACACGAATGTTGTCCAAGACCCCTTCAGCCTGGTCCTCGTCTCTTAAGTAATTGACTGCAACTGTCGCACCTTCCGCCGCGAAACGAATCGCGATTGCTTTTCCAATTCCGGATGAGGCTCCGGTGATCAGCGCCTTCTTCCCTTTGAGTTTCATGTCCTCGTTAAACCGATTTTCGTTCAGGCTTCTTCAAGAGCTCGAGCGATCGCCGCCTCTAGATCTTGCCGAGGCATCGTGGTGCTGATAAACAACTCCTGACGTGCACCAGAGCTTAGCGCGATTCCCTTCCATCCGTTGGTGGTTTGCACGGTTAAGTGGACTTTGATCGCGCCGCGAGCGTCGCGAACCGGGCGGATTACTCCCGGTATCACCGACCGAATCTCAGGATTTTGATCGAGCAACCTGGTTAGAAACGGCCGGACACCGTCGATGATGCTGTGCTCAATCTTGAGCTTACCTTTGGCGGTGCGAAGTTTCACCGGAATCGCTTCTTGTATAAGAAGTCTACACCGAAGGCCCCGTTCTCCTCGCGCACGGCGATCAACGACCAGTCGCGATTCAGGTCCCATTCGACGCGCACAATCTGCTGGTTCACCTGCGCGAGATTCGTGATGTAGGTAAGCGTAATAGCCTTCGAAATCTGCTGCTCCACCGTAAGACGAGCTTGCGGAACCGCGTTGATGCCTGTGAGCATCGGATCGATCTTCAAACGGCTGACGCCGAAGAATCGTTGTAGCCGGCCCGACACCGGTGCCGACAGGGCTTGCCCGAGAAGTGAGTTCGTGCCGGATGCCAGGAAGTTTGGCTGGACCGTTTGGCTGCTCGCCAGCGTGGAGCTTGTGCCTGGTGTGCGACCGACCGCCAGCAATGCAATGATCTCGTTCGGCTGTAGTGGCGGATCCGATCGATACGATACATTCAGCTTTTGAGGTGTACCTGAAATGCTGATGTTCACGACAATGGCACGAACGGTTGTCTCGAGGTCGAGGTCGACCACCGGCTCAATCTTCACTGGGTTGAAGAAGTTTACGTCCCCGCGATTGATGGTGTATCGAGTCCCGAAGAACCGTATTTCGCCTCGGTCCACGTTGACTCTGCCGGACAGAACGGGCCTTGCCGCCGTCCCTCGGAGCCGCAAATCCGCTTGAGCTTCGAGCTCGGTCGTGTAGGAAGTCTGCAGCTGGATATTGGGAACCGTTTCGATTCGCACGTTCAACTGCATTCCCCGGAGGAAAGGATTCGGAGTCGGTGGAGTCGAAACAGGATTTGCGCTCGAGGCGAGCAGACCGCCCACGTCCGCCCGTGGATTAAAGCTCACGCGTTGGACCGACACCGTTCCGGAAAGAGTGCTTTGCGCGGTTGTACCGGTGAAATTGAGATCGGCACTCGCTGTGGTGCTCACGCCCTCCGGATAGCGCACACGCACACCTTCGAGATGCGCGGCTAGTCGATACTGCGCCTGCCCTCCCGCAAGACCGACATAACCGCTCAGGCTCAATTGCCCGCCGCCTGTTTTTGCGGTGATCGTGTCAACGATCGTCGCTCGATTCTGATCAAAGCGAATGACGCCGTTTGCCTCATCGATTCCGTTCGGTACATCCGTCACATAGAAGCTGGCATTCTGCAATCGCATCGTGCCCGCCAACTGCGGCTGCCGAAGTGTCCCGCGAATGCTCGCCGCGATATTTGCAGAACCGGATGCCACCAGTTCACGATCGAAATGCTCGGCGACTCCGAGGTTCACGGACCCGAGTACACGAAGGTTCCACTGGCCGTCTTGCTTAAGGGCGATCGAGCCATCAACTTTCACATCGGTATTCGGTCCCACCAGTTGTACGCTCTTGATTTGGGCGGATTGGTTCGCGTACTCGATCACAATCGGCCCCTCGTTTCGT
This sequence comes from Bryobacteraceae bacterium, assembly GCA_035640835.1. GTDB lineage: Bacteria > Acidobacteriota > Terriglobia > Bryobacterales > Bryobacteraceae > DASQVJ01. The sequence goes on along the minus strand of DASQVJ010000059.1, from coordinate 860 downwards.
ACCGCAAGTGCGAGGTTCTCCTGAGGTGAGCGAGTCTTACGCGTCGGCACCAACGTGAGGGTCGGAATCGTCAATCTCCCGGTGATCTGTTCCGGTCGGCGCAGCGGACCCGAGAATGTGGCTGTTGCCTGCACCAGGCCATCGACCTCAGTCATGAGTGAACCCGGCTGCGCCAACCCCCTCAGGGCGGCAATCGACGTCGGGGCCATGTCGAGTTGCCCCTTGCCGAAGTAATCACCTTGCAACTGGACCGCACCTCTGCCGCTAAACTTCGCGCCCTGGAGATTACCAGTAGCCGCAAGGTCGAGGTCGCGGCCCTCGGTGTGGGCTACCACATTGATGTCGCCCAGATCTCGACCATCCATGCCGAGGTTGGTCAAGTTGACCGTTCCGTTCACTTCCTCTGGAAGCAGCGCGGCATTCTGAACAATGCCGTTTGCTTGAGCCTTGATGGCCAGCGAGCCTTTCAGATCCGGCCGTTGCTTTCGAACAACATCGATCTGAGCCAAAGTGAGATTCTGAGAAGCGACATCGGCGCGGATGCGCCCGTTCTTCCAGTCGCCGAGTTTGTGATCGAACGCACCGGAGAGAAGCACGCGAGCTCCTCCGCCCACGTCGAGTTGTCCGTTGATTACCTCGACACCGGTGCCGCTGAGCCGAATTTCCGCAGCAAAGCGCTCAAAGTCCTCCTGGTAGGCAGTGGGCTTCTCAAGCTTCACGCGAGCGACGCCTTCGGGTGCTCCAACTGTTCCGTTCAGGTTGATGTCCGCATCCAGCAAGCCTGTGACAGGAACCTTCTGACCTTGTGCAGCAAGCAACTTCTCCAACCGGGCATTGCGTAGAGTGAGCTTCCCGCTCAG
>DASQVJ010000058.1:0-5502 GCA_035640835.1 Bryobacteraceae bacterium | reverse complement strand
ATGGCCGCGAGCCTCGCTGCAACCCCCTCTCCGCTCGCCGCCCGACCGAACACGACCAGACTGGTGATGCCGGCTGCGATGTAGATGAGGAATGTGGCGAGGAGCAAAGCCATGAGCCTTTGGCATCGAATGTCACGGCTGCGGTCGCCACATTCCGGTCTATGCGCATTGCAGACCGATGTCAACGTGTCCTCCGCGAAGGTGTGTTCCCACTAAAAAAATCCTTGCATTTGCCGGGTCCGATGTTACTATCACAATGTAGTAGTTATGCTCGGCGAATTCGAATACCTCATCATCACTGCCGCCGCCTACCTCGGCGAGCAGGCCTATAGCGCCGCCATTCGAGATGAAATCGAGAATGCAACCGGACGCAAGTGCTCCATCGGTGCGCTTTACACGACCGTGGATCGTCTCGAAGCCAAGGGGTTCGTGAAAACCTGGATGGGCGAAGCTACGCCCCAGCGAGGTGGTCGCGCGAAGCGAATGATTGAGGTGACACCTGAGGGTGTGCGAGCGGCCAAGCAGTTTTACTCCGCGATCAACCGGGTCACTCGTGGCGTGTCGTGGGCTCCTCACCGAAGCGCGATGGAGACGTACCGATGACTGCGCCGAACGGCTGGCGGTGCGTCGAACTGATCTCGCACTTACTAAGTCCCAGCGAGCGTGAGATGGTCCTGGGCGATCTGGCGGAAGCCGGGGAAAGCGGCACGCAGGCTTTCTTCTCGGTGACCGGCCTGATCCTACGACGCCAGGCATCGTTGTGGCGAAACTGGCGGCCATGGCTTGCGGCCTTTGGGTTGGCCGTACCTTGCAGCTTCCTCCTGATGGGGCTTTCGTTTTCGATAGCCGGCAGCTACCAGTTGCTGACGGGCAGTACGATGCGGCGGGCGACCGCATACACTGTAGAACCTGGCCTGCTCATGTTGCTCTGCAACATCGGCCTGCTGGCTGCATGGTCGTGGACCGGCGGTTTCGCCGTCGGAACAATATCCCGGCGAACGACTTGGGTGAGCGCAACAGTTTCGTTGCTTGCCTGCTCGTTCTGTCTCGCGCGGTTCAACGTCGAGTGCCTCTCTCGCCTGTGCCTGCTTCTTTTCCTTCCTCCGGCGGTCGCGGGATTGTACTTCGGCCTTCGGACTACGCGGATTCGCTTCGGAGCCGCGCTAACAGTGGCGGTCATCATTACCGCCCTAACCTTTCCGCAATGGAGCAGGCCGGGCGCATGGCTCCCCAATTGGGCGCTGAGTTGGCCGGCCTGGTATCTGGTGGCGATCGCATCGCGGCAGCAATCGCGATGGAGGAACGGTGTGAATGGCGAGTGAATTGGTGTTGAATGTCAACGGCACTACCCGGTCAGTATCGGTCTCACCGAGTACGCCGCTGCTCTATGTTCTCCGGAACGAGTGCAAATTGAGAGGACCGCGCCTCGGCTGCGGGATGGCGCAGTGTGGGGCATGTGCAGTGCTCGTGGATGGCAAGGAAGTTCGCTCCTGCGTCATGCCCGCGTCCTCCGTGGTAGGGAAGCGCGTGGTCACCATCGAAGGCCTTCCTGATGTTTGGGCGGAGCAGAAGGGAGTTGACCGGAGCGGCGAAAAGATCCTTCATCCGGTCCAGCAGGCTTGGATCGACGAGCAGGTGCCGCAGTGCGGTTATTGTCAGAGCGGCATGATCATCGCCGCGGTTCACCTGCTCGCTCGCAACCCGGATCCGAGCGTTGAACAAATCAAAGACGCGTTTACTAATACGCCCCCTTCTGCGCACTTGTGTCGTTGCGGAACGTATCTGGCGATCATTGACGCGGTGCAGCGCGCGGCCAAGGCGATGCGAGCCTGAAATGCTTACACGACGTGGTTTTGCCAAAGCTGCCGGAGGCGGCCTAATTGTTTCGCTCGGCATTCCCGTGTCCGCAGCGGACGGTTCCGTGGCCCTCGATCCCTCACGGCTCGACGCCTGGCTTGAAATCCGGGCCGACAACACGATCGTTGCTCGAACGGGACGTGGCGAGACGGGTACCGGAATGAGCGGCTTCTATCCCCAAGTGGTCGCAGAGGAGTTGAACGTCCGCCCGGAAATGGTGAGGCTGATCATGGGCGACACGGATTGCACACCCGACGGAGGTTATTCCTCGGGATTTCTGACCGGAGCCGCCAATTTGCGCAAGGTCGCCGCGTATGCGTATCAAAAGCTGTTGGAACTGGCGGCGGAGCATCTGCAGGTGCCGCTGGCGCGGCTGAGCACGGCCGATGGTCTCATCTCCGACGGTGGCAGCCGGACAGTGACTTATGGAGAGTTAGTTCAGGGCCGGCAACTCGCTGTGACGATCCCATTGAAGGGTGTCCCACTACGGTTTGCCGCGGCCGGCAAAGACAGCGTCGCGGGATTGGCTTGGGCCGGGATGGAAGGCCTTACGGTAACGGGCGAGCCCCCGTTGAAGCCGATTCCCGATTACAAAGTGGTTGGCAAATCATTTCCCATGCCCGGCATTCCCGCCAAAGTGACCGGCGAGACCATATGGAGTTGTGACCTCACGTTGCCGGGCATGCTTCACGCCCGCATGATTCGGCCTACGAGTCTCGGCTCCACATTGATCTCAGTGGGCAAACTCGACAAGGCTAAGTTCCCTATGGCTCAAGTCGTGCGCAAGGGCAATTTGCTTGCGGTCCTTTCGACTAACGAGTGGGAGGCAGTAACTGCCGCCAAAGCCGTTGCCGCAACAACGAAGTGGAGCGACTGGTCGGGACTTCCCGGTAGTGACAATCTCACTCGAGAGCTTCGCGAGCATCAGTGGGGACCGCCCGACGCGAGCAAAGGCAATGAGGCAGAAGTGCAATCGGCCCTCGCTGAGGCAACTCACACGATTTCAGCAAGCTTTGAGCAGCCGTACGTGAAACACGCTCCCATCGGACCGTTCGTCGCCGTGGCCGATGTCCGAAGTGACGGCACTGCTACTGTCTGGTCGCAAATCGGACATCTGCAGGCCTCACGCGTGCGTCTCGCCAACCTGCTTGGCACGCCGCCCGAAAAAGTGGTTGTGCGATGGCTCGATCACGCGGGACAATTCGGACGCAAAACATTTGGCGGAGATGGGGCGGAAGCCGATGCCGTCATCCTCTCCCTGATAACGGGCCGTCCCGTGCGCGTGCAGTGGTCAATGGAGGAGGACTTCGCGTGGTCGTCCCTTTCTCCAGCCTGGTTTGCGGATGTGAAAGGCGGACTGGATGGGAGTGGACGTTTGACGGCGGTTCAGAGTGCCTTTCATTCACCGCACATGTTCGATGCGCGGCCCGTGGGCGCCATTCTGGCCGGAATGCCGTCCGGTACTGTCAAACGGGGTGGATTCCTTGATACGGAGTGGCCCTACGACAGAGTCCAACACCGGCTGCAACAGGTCTATGCGATGGATAACCTCGCCTCGGAGTCACCCTATGGTGGGCTGCGCGGCCTGATCATGCGTACGCCAGGTCAACGTCAGCAAAACTTCGTTCAAGAGTCACTTGTCAATGAGGCGGCGTCCGTCGCAAAGGCGGATCCGATTCAGTTCCGCCTTGATCACACAACCGACCAGCGGCTGATCGAAGTGATAAAGGCTGTGGCCAAGGATGCGGATTGGCAGCCTCGGCCTTCACCCAATCGAGAGGCCCGCCGCACCGGAAGCGATCCGGTAATGGGACGCGGTGTCAGCGTGATTGTGCGGTCGAATGCGTATTGGGTGGGGCTTGCCGAGATCGCTGTGACACCGTCCACTGGATTGATTCGAGTCACGAGTTTCACGGTCGGAGTCGAATGCGGCAAGATCATCAACCCGAGGCAACTTGATAGGTGTATCAAGGGCGGCATCGTGATGGGCGTCGGTGAGGCCCTGAAGGAAGAGGTGACCTTCGACCACGCAAGAATCACAAGCACTGATTGGAACCGGTACCGGATCCTGACCATGCAGGAGACGCCAGACATCAGAGTCCTTGCCATATCGCGTGACGATCAAGGATTCGGAACCGGTGGTGAGGCACCAAACGCTCTTGGTCCCCCGGCAATTGCGGCGGCATTGTTCGATGCCACCGGGGTCTTTCCTCGGCGCATTCCGTTGACGCCGAGGTATGTCCAAGGCATCCTGGCCGAGCGGTAAGCGAATCAAAGGCAAGAAACGTCGATGAGCCCGGACGTGACATATTGCCGGTGTGAGCACGAACACCGGCGTGTGATACGGCGGGTTATCGGTCCCACCAGCATTTCCCGCTATCGTCATGCCTCCTGTATAGGAAATGTGAGTCATACTCTGAGGAGAACAAGCAGCAGCAAAATGGACACGATGCCCGCGCACACTGTCCTGAAGACGTTCCAGCGATTCCAGGGGGTCTCGAAGTTGTCTCGCGCGCGCTTGCATGTTGCCTCGTTCATCGTGCTGGGGTCCAGCTTCTTAAGCGCGTTGTTCAGTGGAACGTTGATGGTCACCGTCGGCAGTTGCACGCCGGTGACATAGACGAGCGCGGCAATGATCACGAGCAGGCGATCGGTTACGCCCGGCTCGCGCATACCGAGTACAGCCGCTGCCACCAGCAGCAGCACCGAACCGACCCAAACGAGCACAAACAGCGGTTGATTGTTTTGGATGACCCGATCCATCGTCCGAAATGCTCGGATGAAGTCGCCATCATCCAGGCTCCTGATGCCCGGCATTACAACCACCGCAAAGGCGAACAACAACCCGGCCACCAAGGAACACAGAAACGTTGCCAGTAGCAAGACCGCGTGAAAGACCGTCATGTTCGTCGACACAAGACAGCTAGTCCTATCTTCGCTGCACCGAAGCGAGGCAAAACCGTCTCGACACTATGACGGTGTGCATTGGCATCATGCTGCGGACGCTGGCTCCTGTGCGGTCAAGTCGATGTCATAGCCGGGCAGCAGTCCCTTTTCCCGGTAGATCGGGACCATGGCTGCATTGAGCTTTGGTAATTCGAGCGCCAGCCAAAGCGAGCAGGCAAGGCAGAACACGCCGGTAAGCATGACCGTATGCGGCGCTCCGATTCTGTCAGCCATGGCGCCCGCGAGCAGGCTCCCGAACGGGGCCGAACCGAAGAACGCCATCGTGTAATAGCTCATCACCCGCGCACGTTTATCTTCGGCCACCAGCAACTGGATAAGGGTATTACTCACGGATACGCTTTGGATCATGCCGAAGCCAACGAAGACCATCAGCGCGAGCGAGAGCCAGAGCCAATGTGACAGGCCGAAGAGAATGAGTGTCGTCCCGAGCAAGGCTGCCGCAACCTGAAGCATACGCGTCAACCCAACCACCGATTTACGCACGACGAGGGACAGCGCCGATATAAACGCGCCGATGCCCGAAGCTGCTGAAAGCCAGCCGAGAGTATTCGCTCCCCCATGCAACACCTGCCCGGCGAAGACCGGCAGAAGCACAGACCACGAAAACCCCATGAGGCTGATGAATGCCAAAACCAGAAGGAGTGTTCGAATAGGGCCAAACGTGCGGACATAATCCCA
>DASQVJ010000057.1:0-4134 GCA_035640835.1 Bryobacteraceae bacterium | reverse complement strand
CTAACCCGCCGATCGAGGCGATGTTTACGATCCTTCCGCCCCCGTTCCGCTGCATCATCGGGAACACCGCCAGCATGGTGTGCAGGGGGCCCCAGAAGTTGATGTCCATGGCCTTGTGGTAGTCCGCGAGACTCAGGTTCTCCATCGGGCCCACGTCGATGGTGCCGGCGCTGTTGATCAGAACGTCGATGCGCCCGAAGCGACGAGAGACCTCGCCGATCATTGATGCCACCGCGTTCGGGTCGACGATGTCGCAAGCAATCGTCATCACGTTCGGCCGCCCCAGTTGTCGCCGTGCTTCGGCGAGCGTGTTCTCGTCCCGCGCGCAAATGGCGACCCTGGCACCTTGCTCCAGCAATTCGCCTGCTAACGCCAGACCCAGGCCTCGCGAGCCACCGGCAATCAGCACGGCCTTGCCCTCGAAATCGAAGGTCTTTCGGCGCGGCGCGATCGCATAGGCCAAAAGGGCGCCCACTCCGGCCCCGACCAGTAAGTTCCTTTGATTGTTGTCCATATGTTGTGCCGCCTCCTTGAGGAGATACGATCAGTGGACCCGAATCGTCGTTTCGGCCGCCACGGTTACGAAAAATCTGCCGGGAACCAGGGATTCAGCTGGATTTCAGGGCCTCAACTGTGGCATTCTGTGTTTTATGGCTAGAGTTTGCCCCGTCACCGGAAAGCGTCCGATGTCCGGTAACAAGGTATCGCACGCAAACAACAAAACAAGGCGGCGTTTCGAGCCCAACCTGCATGAACAGCGCTTCTGGCTGCCCAGCGAGAACAGGTTCATCCGCCTGCGGGTCAGCGCCAAGGCCATCCGAAACATCGACAAGCTCGGGATCGAGCGCGTCGTAGCAGACCTTCGCAAGAAGGGTGAGATCTAGGGAATCGACATGGCCCGCATTATCATCAAGCTCGTTTCGTCCGCTGGTACAGGACACTTCTACACAACGACCAAGAATCCGAAGCTGAAATCGGACAAGCTCGAAGTGAAGAAGTTCGACCCGGTTGCCCGCAAGCACGTCCCATACCGCGAAGCAAAAATCTAAGGGTGGCCGTTTCGGAACACCCTCCTTCCAATCTTTGCTAATCTGAAGTTGTCGTCTTTGCGCCCGTAGCTCAGCTGGATAGAGCGTTTGGCTACGAACCAAAAGGTCGCATGTTCGAATCATGCCGGGCGCACCATTCCTTTCCATCACTTACACCAAGGTCCACACCGGGTTGAACGCTATCCCGGCTTGTGCCCGTCTGGCACAACGCCGACGCGTATCTTTACGCAGTGCTTCAGGGCTGGTTCTTAGGCTGCTGCTCCATTAAGCGCGACTCCGCTCCCAGCGAGGGAGCCTGCACGGCAGAGTTGCCGCTTGGTTCACGTCCTGACATTTCTGGCAAACCGGCGGGTGAGCACCTAAGAAAACCCTCAGTTAAGAGTAAGAAACCATTCAGTTAAAACCATTAAAACATTCAGTTACAATTCTAAATAATCCTTGACGCTCGTTGGTACTTATAGTACTTTTGATACTCACGACATCTGCGGCGCTGCTTTGAAATAGAAGAACACGCGATGAATGAATACAGGCAGAATTCGTTTCCTTTGCCGACTGCGCAAAGCGGTCACCGGGCGGCGAGAACAGCTGCGTGTGCGCGTCGTCGAGCAGGATACCAAGCCTCGGCAGCTTCTACGCTCAGCGTATGAAGGCGATTTGCCGCACATCGATATGAGCCGCGAAATCAACCCGCGAGCTGCCATCGAAGTGTGGATGACGGACCAGCCGAACCTCTTCTCCACGCAACAGGAGGTCGAGCAGGAAATACTCGACAGTCCCGGTCGTTTCCATTTCCTCGAAATGCTTAGCCCGCTGCCGAGCGGACAAATCCAGTGGATCGTGCGAGCCGGGAGGAGGTGATGAAGCAAAAGCGGAAGCTATCGACCATCGAGCATATCGTCGAGGCCAATATTGTCTGCTTCGTCAGGCTGGAGGGTAGCTTTCACGTGGATCAGCTGCGCTCGGCGCTCTCGCGCGTGCAGCGCAAGCATCCTGCGCTCCGTGCGCTGATTCGTGAGGAATCGGACGGCCTGTACTATGAAGCGGACAGTGCGCCGGAGATTCCGCTGCGGATCGTACCACGCGTAGCTGAAGACGATTACCGGCGCGAGTGCCAGACTGAGCTGACCACCAACTTTGGGGACGACCAGCCGCAGCTGCGCGCGGTCTGGCTGCAATCGGAATTTGAGAGCGATCTGCTGGTGACAAGCCCGCACCGCATTTGCGACGGCATGAGCATATTCACCATCGTCAGAGAGGTATTGCGGTCGCTCCACACCGACGAGGAACTGATCCCATACGAGCCAATCACCGTGCAAGACATCATCGGAGACTATCAGCCTCCGCAGCTGTGGAAGCGCAAGCTGGCGATGGGCCTCGTGAATGGACTGCTGCGGCTGATTCCGAATGCGCGCCAGGCGCCGGAGGTCAAGCAGCATTATCTGGAGTGGCGAGCGGACCAGGCGCTTTCGAATGCGGTCAAGCAACGCTGTAAGGCTGAAGGCGTCTCTGTTCATGCCTTTCTGGTGGCCGCGTTAGACCAGGCTCTGTTGGCCGTCTTCGGCAAAGAGAAGGTGCCGAGATGGATCGACAACACGATCGATCCACGGCGGCGGCTCCGCATCGCCGCGCTGAAGAGCGACACATTGTTCCTTGGTGGCGGAGGGTTCAAACTGCGCACCGGAACGGCGCCGGATCTGGAGTTCTGGGCGAGAACGCGTGCGATCCACAAGGAGATTCGCGAACAGATCGAGCAGGAAATACTCAACATCCCGAGTCGATTCCATTGCTTCGAAATGCTCCGCACACCCACGAGCGGGCAGCTCCAGTGGATGATGCAAACGTATCATGCGTTGAGATTGAAACACAGGTTGGATGCGTTCCCACTATCGAACCTGGGCAACGTTGTGGTCCTCGACAGCGACGCGCCGTTTCGGCTGAAAGATCTACGCTTTTACGTGCATTCCTTCAGAATCGGGACGCTCGGTTTGATTACTTATACCTTCAACGCGGAGATGCGCTTCTATTGCACCAGTGACGAGAACTGCATGACCCGCGGCCAGATGGACGCACTCAATTGCGCGTTGATGGCCATACTGCGGCAACACGTTATTCAGCCGAACGACAGTCTTAGCGAGGTCGCCGCATCCTCGGTGCAATCGCTGGATATTCCAATCACAACGGAAACATGAAGCAACCATAGAGCCGTCATGGCTGTTTAACTGGCAGGAGGAGGGATCCTGAATATTTTAGTTGTCGCGGACGGTACAGCTGGCGACGTGCACCCGCTGGTTGGGCTCAGCCGTGTTTTTGCCAGCGAGGGGCACTCGGTTACCTTTTTTACGACTGCCGTGTTCGCGGATGTCGTTGAACGATGCGGCTTGAGGTTTGTGCCGACTGCAACAGCGGAAGAGTACCATGCCGTTCGAGCTCGCGCAGCGGCTGCCAATGGTCTCGAGCTTAGCAAATCAGTCTGGAAGAGCCTGATCAATCACGTGCGTCCGGTCTTTGACAGGCTGGTTTCTGAAGCCGATGAGAACACGGTGATTGTCGCTCATCCATGGGCACTTGCGGCAAGGTTGATGCAAGAGAAGCATGGTGTGCCATTGGTCACGCTGCACGTGTCACCCGCAACCTTCCTGTCTGCCAAGCTGCCGCCCATACACAAGCCGTTTCCCATCCCGCTTTGGATTCCTTATTCGGTCAGGTCGGGATTGTTCTGGGCGCTTGAACGAGGTGTGCTGGACCCCATTCTCGGTCCTGACATCAACCGGCTACGGTCTGAACTTGGCCTTCCATCGGTAACCCGCATCTATGGGCGATGGATACATTCTCCACAGGGAGTCTTAGGGCTATTCCCAGACTGGTTCGCGCCGGCACAAACCGATTGGCCCCCCAATGTTTCACTGACTGGGTTTCCCCTATTCGACGAAGGAAACCTTCGAAGCATGGATCCCGAAACGGAAGAGTTCCTGGCAAAAGGTCTCCCGCCGGTCGTATTCACAGTCGGTTCTACTTGTGTCGATGAAGCAGCCTATTATGCAGCCGCAGCCAGTGCTATAAAGGCACTCCGGCTTCGGGCGATCTT
>DASQVJ010000056.1:0-4853 GCA_035640835.1 Bryobacteraceae bacterium | reverse complement strand
TACACCCAGCCCCCGTAGATAGGCTCGCATGTCTGCATGAATCCCCGGCGCCCGCGGATCGGAGAGGTTCAGTACCGTATAGGGCTCAACTAACGATGCAAAGCCGAGTTCCTCCAGTGAGACGGACTGAAAGCCTTCCGGATAGCCTGCCTCCTCTGGAGACATCACTGAACCCTTCTCGAAGAGGAGGTCCATCCGCATGCCTTTTCGATCGGGACTAATTACCCGCAAGTTAGAAGAAATTGCCCCTAACTGCCGAGTGATAGTCCCCATCACTTGCCCGATGAACGCGTCCAGTTCGGGCACAGTGGCCAGCGCATCGAGACAGGAACGCAGTGCTTCGTTCGCTTTCGCCAGGTCGGCTGCGCGCTGCCTCATCAGCATCTCCCTTTCACGGGCGATAGCGATTTGCATTTCCTCCGCCCGCTTCAAATCTGTGACGTCCATTACGGTGCCAATGAACTCGAGCTCGCCGGAGGAGCTAGCTAAGGCCTGACCGACGCTCCGGACGAACTTAATCGATCCATCCGGGAGCACGATTCGATAGTCGTTTTCGAAGTCGCTGCTGTCTCGCACCGCCCTAGTGAGAACCGATTCGAATGAAGCCCGATCTTCCGGATGAATTCTTTCCATCAACCGCGAGGAGGAGGGCATCACGGTTTCAGGATCGTACCCAAAAATCCTGAAATGCTCGTTCGACCAATGGACTACACCGGTAGCAACCTGCCAGCGCCAACTCCCGGTATGGCTTATTCTTTGTCCCTGGGCCAAAAAAGCCTCGCTCCGGCGCAGCTCTTCCTCGGCCTGCTTGCGCTCACTGATATCGACAATAACCGCTGCAAAAAAACCGGACTCGCTTTTGGCAGCCGGTACAAAGACAGCGCTAACATCGGTCCAAATCACGGTACCGTCTTTGCGCCGGAAGCGTCTCTCCACCCGATAATCTCGCCACTGCCCGGCTACAGCCTCGGCTCGAAGGGCTTCGTCAGCAGCACGATCCTCTTCTATTGTCAGGTCGAGGCTGGTAAGTCTGTGCAATTCCTGCTCGGTGTATCCGAGCATTTTCTGAAATGCAAAATTTGCGGCAAATAATCGTCCGTCGAGTGTAATCAAAGCGATACCAGCTGACGAATTCTCAAATAACTTGCGCCAGCGTTCTTCACTCGCTCGCAAGGCTTCTTCCGCGTTTCTGCGCTCCCTGTTTTCCTGTGATAGTTCGGCATAGAGGCGCGCTTGTTCTAAAGAAATCGCCGCTTCGGAAGCGATCAATTCCAAGATTGCAAGTTGTTTGGGCGTGAAAACACCCGGCGCCAAGTTGTTCTCTAAATAGAGAACCCCCACCAGTTTCCCTTGCTTGATCAAAGGAAGGCAAAACACAGACCGAGGATGTTTTCGCCGTATGTATTCGTCTTGCGAAAAGAGATTTTCGGCCGACGCGTCCCGCAAGGTCAGGCTTTCCTGGGTTCGAATGACGTAACGCAACAAAGATTCCGGTAAGTCAGAAGGCGTCACTAACGACTGGCGAAAATGAACACTGACCTTGTCACGCCCACTGTTAGCTTGCCCTTCGAAGCCTTGGCCAAAGGGGGCTTGCCCTTCGAAGCCTTGGCGAAGGAGGGCCTCTGCTTCGATTCGCTGCTCTTTACCCCGCGTTAGAATCAAGAGACCGCGCTCCGCACCTGCCTGCTCGAGTGCTATTCCCATGAGCTTGTTGATCAATTTGCTCAGAATGATTTCGCCGGAGATAGCTTGCGACACCTTGACTACTGTCGCGAGATCAAGGTGTTCGACGGGTGTGCCAATCGTACTAGCTGGAGCAGGTACTGAAGCTTCTTTTCTAAGGTTTGGATACAACTCTTCAAGCTGGCGAATCTTTCCGGTTGCTCCCCAACGGTAATAACAATGCCAGGCGTTTCGCAGGTACGCATGGGAGATCGTTTCGAAGCCACGAGCGGCGTAGAATCGCGCGGCCAGCTCGTTGGCGAGCGCCTCATTGTGGATAAAGCCGTTAGCATGGGCCGAGCGGATGGCCTTTTCGTAGAGGCGCTCGGCATCGAGTTCGCGTCCTTCTATCCGGGCGATCTCGGCGCCGACGAGCGCGGCACGATTTTCAAAATTCTCCGGGCAATTTTCTGCCCATACTTCCAGTTGTTCGTGGTGCGCGGTCAGAGCCTCGAAATGCCCCTGTCGTCGGCCGGCTGCAGTGGAATCGCAGACTGCGGCCCGGGAGAGCGCGCCGTAGAAGTGATATTCCGCAGTTTCAAAACAGGATGGAAACGTCCAAAGCAGCTGCTGCGCCCTCAAGGAGGCATCGATGGCTGCATCATACTCTCCGGCGAAGAAGCGCGCCTGCAGCTTGCGGGTCCAATACGAGCATTCGGTCAGGGCCAAAGCTGGGTTTCCGGACAAACGGCCCTCGAATCGCAATTCATCAAACTGTCCATCGTCAAAGCAACCAAATTTCTGGGTCAAGCCACGAAGGGTCCGGATTAGTGCGAGCTGCGCGGTAATGCGATCGCTGACGAGACCGAATCGCATGTTCCGGGTAAACTCTAGGCCCTCCTCGGTTTCGCGCTGCACGTCAACGAGCAGATCGCCCGCCGCAAGCAGGTTCGTGTTCAGGTCCAGCCGGCTGTAGGCTGCAAACGTGAGATCACCGACCTTCTTAGCCGTTTCGAACTCCCGACGCAGCAGATCGCGGCCGGTCTTGACATGTTTCGTCCAGGGCATGACGAGATTTCCAAAGCTCACATAGGTCCTGGCCTGAAAACGCCTCAAGCCGCGTTTGTCGACGAGTTCATAGCCAAGCCGGCCAAACTGAAATCCGGCCTTGTAGTTGCCGAAATGTGGGCCGGCTACTACACCAAACCATACGTAGGCGAAGCACGAACCATCGGTGTTGCCGTACTCAAGGCTGAGGTTAACTGCCTTGCAGATAACCAAAGAAAGAAGATTCGGATCTGTATACAAAGCGGGTGGTATGGCTTTGGTCAGTACGTCGATTGTCGCCAGCGACGCTGGGTCGCTCATCAAAGGCAAATCAATCAGCTCCTCAATCGTTCGGCTCCCGAGCTGTAACCAGATCCGCTCGTACTCACATCGTGCCTGCTCTGCAGTCGGATGCGGTGACCATTCGATTCCCAAATGTCGAAGGTACTCGAGACAGACAGCGACCGCGCGTTCGCTCTGATCGAGGGTTGTATATAGATCCAAGCGCAGACACGCGACGCTCGCTAGTTCGACTGTATTTGCAGCTCGGTGTGAAAGCATGTTCAAGCGCTCTGCCGCAGCCGCCAGTTCCCCGGTGAAGAACTCGGATTCGGCCCGGTGGAACTCGAGAGCGAAGGCTAGGCCATGCTGGCGCTCCCAACGGTCATCCCCTAACAATGCCGTGCCAGCGAGGAGATAATTGATTGCTGCAGCGTAGGCGCTGGAAGCTTTGGCGCGCTCCCCTGCAATCAGGTTGAGCTCGGCCAACTGCTCCCGTTCCTCTCGGGAGGTAATCAAGTCCACGCCGCGGTTGAGCTGGTTGACGATGTCAAAGATAGCCTCCTCCCGCTTCTCTGGAGCCATCTGCGCCGCGAGCAGCTTGCCAATCCGGAGGTGGAATTCGGCGCGTGATTGTTCCGGAATCAGTGAATAAGCGGCTTCGTGCACCCGGTCGTGGATAAACTTGTAGGAACCATCCAAACACTCGATCATCTCCTGACGGACGGCTTCCCATAGAGCCGCGTGGACCTGCTCCTGCGATGTTCCGAGGACGATCGAAAGCGTGGTGGTCTCAGCGATATTGCCGAGGCAGGCCAGCTGCCGCAACGCAGCCTGCGTTTCGGCCGGCAGGCGGGTGACTTTCCCGACCATTAGGTCCACCACATTGGCGGTGTAGCCCTTAGCGTCGATGCGATCGAGATCCCAAGTCCAATGCGCCGCGTCATGATCGAAAACAAGCAAATGCTCTTCGGCGAGCGCCTGAAGAAACTGGCTCACGAAGAATGGATTACCGGCAGTCTTGTCATGCACAAGTTGCGCGAGCGGCACGACGCGTGCCGCTTCGCAGCGAACAGCGTCCGCAATGAATTGTTCGAGGTGTTCGCGGGCAAGAGGCGCAAGCGTGATCTCCTCTACCTTTCCGCCGGCGCTCTTGATAGCTTCGAGCTTGCGTCTCAGCGGATGAGCGGCATCGACCTCATTGTCCCGATAGGCGCCGATTACCATTAGATATTGCAGGTCCGATCGGGTGAACAGATCCTCGAGCAAGTTGAGGGTCCCCGAGTCCAGCCATTGCAAATCGTCGAGAAAGAGCGCGAGCGGGTGGTTCGCTTGAGCGAAGACGCCGACGAACCGTCGAAACGCGAGCTGGAAACGGCTTTGTGCCTGCTGGGGCGGCAGCTCCGGGACCGGTGGTTGGTTTCCGATAATAAGCTTCAGTTCGGGCACCAGGTCGATCATCAATCCAGCATTCGGCTCCAATGCGTCCAAAAGGGTTTTACGCCAGCGATTCAATTCAGCGTCTCTCCGGCCCAGCAGCGGGCGGATCAGGCCCTGAAAAGCTTGCGCTAGCGTTGCATAGGGGATGTCGCGCTTGTATTGGTCGACCTTGCCTGAAACGAACAGTCCGCGCGGTGGAACGAGCACTTTATGCAGTTCATTGACGACTGAAGATTTGCCAATGCCTGAATATCCGGAGACCAGCACAAACTCCGGCGCGCCCCCTGTGACGATGCGGTCGAAGGCGGCGAGCAAGATCTCAACCTCGCGCGCCCGCCCGTACAGCTTCTCGGGAATCAGCAGTTGGTCTGGCGTATCGTGTTCCCCAAGCGGGAATGGGGCGATGGACTCCGGTAGGGACGAAC
>DASQVJ010000055.1:0-9104 GCA_035640835.1 Bryobacteraceae bacterium | reverse complement strand
TGCGGTGTTCGATTCTAATACATCGCCCGAGCTAGGTGAAGCGGTCAAGTACTTCGTCGATCAGGCGCCTCGAAAACAAAGGGTTTCCGCCGGAAAACTCGACTGGACTGATCCTCTACAGTACGACGGAAAAGGGCCCTTGTTGACGTGGCTTCTTTTAGCTATTCGTTGCGTACGGAACAATTTGTTTCATGGAGGCAAGTTTCCTCTTATCCCCATTTCCGATCCTAGCCGGGATAGAGAGTTGATCTGGAAATCGATGGTCATCCTAAAGGCAGCATTGCCGCTCTCGCCGGATGTTAAGGAGTTGTTCTTCGCTGAGCTAGACGAGTAGCTCTTGCACGCACTACGGTGTCCAAATCCTAAGCCGAAGGCTTAGGGATGGTGTCTCTTGAATCACTTTCGTTTCGCTACGTCTCATCCGGCGACAAGCCCAAGAGACTTTGCACATCACGCGCAGCATGAAGCACACGGACGATCTGAAGCGGCTTGGCTTCGTGCCGGTGAACGATCAGGTATGAATACACGAGCCAGATACGGTGACTCTTGTCTGCCAACTCCTCCCGCCAATGACCAATGCCCGGATTCTTCGCAAGCTTGACCATTGCCGATTCCAAAGCATCCAGAACACGGTCGGCGGCTTCAATGTTGTCGTTTGCGATATAGTCCCAGATGTCGTTAACATCCCGCTTCGCACTCGGCGTGAGTACGTAGCGCTTCATTCCTTAACACGTTTCCGTTGAGCGCTGCGCTTGCGGATTTCTGCAAATGTCTCCTCGCCATCAACTAACTCGCCACGGTCGGCCTCGGCGCTGCCGACGGCGATTTCTTTGCGCATCTCGGCAAGCCTCAGTTGTTTCAATTCTTCGCGCTCCTTGAGAAGCCGCAGACCTTCCCGCAGGATTTCACTTTGGGATTGGTAGTGGCCAGTCTTGAGAAGATCGGCAACGAACTGGTCAAACACGGTTCCGAGATTCACGTTCATACTATGAAGATAGTCCCGTTAACAACAGTTGTCAATTTTTGACACTGTGATTGCAACTATTTTATTGTCAGCAACTTACGTTTTGCTCCACGCCAAAAATCCCCTTTCCTTCGTATTAGGCCAAGGTGTTCAGCCGCGTATGACCGGAGCGGTCAAGGCGGCCCCAGCCGTTCATCGAAGCGACGCGGAGACCCTTGACGGCGAGGACGGATGCGCAAACTTGGATGTGAGGGAAAGGGGCGCTGTCCGAGGTTCGTGGCAGCTAACCTCTAAGGAGTTGCTCATACTCATCATGCGAGCCAATCCAGAACCAAGTGAAGACGTTCCCTTCGCGGACAGCCAATGCGCGGCAGGCGTCTGTCACGCGGGCTGACCAGAACTCGCCAAGTGGCTTCAGGTGAATCGAGGGATGCATGGGATTCTCGGACAATAGGGCGAACTGTTTATCGGCCCTGCGCTGGGCTTCCTCTGGCAGGTCGTTATAGCACTTCCAAAACTAGGCGAGTGTCTTGTGTTCGAAGATCACGGGCGGGATTTCGATTAATCCCGCTTGGCCTTGGATGCAGCCCTGCCCTCGTCGAAAGGACGCGCTTTGCCTGCGGCGATATCACGCTTGACCCTCTCGGCCAGCTCCGAGCCGCGTCCGCCGGGGGAGAAATCTTTGACCATCTGCTTGTCCCATTCATCGCACTCAAGCTCGATGAGCCAGGCGGCCAGCAAATGACGTTCATCCTCGGGCAACCCCGCAATCGCCTCCTTGAGGGCTTCCACGGTCATGCCTTAAACATAGCCCGAAAGCGGAGTTCGCGCAAACGCAAAAGCGGCTCGATGCTGACGGTTTTGCAACCGTGTTTGGGCGATTTCGGGGATACGCGAGGATACGAGCACTGGCGCAAGTGACTGACGAGGCGAAATCGGGATACTGCTGGAAACGCTGTCAAGTCGCTTCACTTTCTAGTTCTCGCAAGGGAGTGGAGGTTCAAGTCCTCTCATCCGCACCAAAAGTCCAGTTCTCGTATTGATTTCGAGAACGTGGCAGTAAGATCAAAATCCTAGACTCAGCACGGTGCCGTCTCATCAGGCTTCGTTGCTAGCTCGTTGACGCCATGGCCGACTTCTCCAAACGCTACAACAAGCGCGAGGGGATGGTGTGGCCTCACCGAGAAGCTGACAACTTGCGCAAGGCAATGCGTGGGTTGCTGGCCCTTGAGAAAGCATCGCGTGATCGTCGCGACAAGAGCGCGGCTCAAACTTGCATGCAGGACGAGCCATGATTTAGCTGTTGTCGAATTTCAAGTATCGACAAAATCGGCCAACGGCCTACCGAACAAGGGGATCGACAACCGGCCGGAATGCCTTCGCCTCGCCAGGAACATCGAGCATCACGGTTTGTGTGATCGGAAAAGAATGGGCTCCCGGACATTACAGGCGCACCCGCTCGACCAGTTCTGACCTCGTGCTGTGACGCGAGTGGTATGCTTATTCTGACTAGTCTGGTCAGATCGATCGTTAGCATGAGCACGCCCAAGAAGTCCTCCCAATCTAAAAGTCGGGAGCGTCAGCCACCCCGCAAGGAATGGCAGCTTCAGGAAGCCAAAGCCCACTTCAGCGAGGTGTTCCGCTTAGCCAGGGAACGCGGTCCGCAACGCGTAACCAAACATGGGGCATCAGCGGTGGTGATCATTCCAGAGGAGGAATACGAGAGACTGCGGGGCGCGACTGCGCACCAAGGAGATCTGGTTCAGTTCTTCGCTAACTCCCCTCTCGCTGATTCTGGTATTCGGTTCAAAAGGCGACGAGACTTTGGCAGAGTGGTTGAGCTTTGAGTGGCTTCCTCCTGGACACGAATGTACTGTCCGAACTGATCAAACCGAATCCTGACGCCAATGTAGTTCGTTGGATAAAGGCGACTGACGAACAGATCATGTTCCTGAGTGTCCTGACGCTGGGTGAGATCAGAAACGGTATTGCACAGCTGCGTGCGGGTCCTCGACGGGGAATTCTCGAAGCTTGGTTGCCGAACCTCCGCTCGCGCTTTGAACACCGCATTCTGACCATTGATGAAGCCATTGCAGATCGGTGGGGAGCCCTTTCAGCGCTCGGTGCAGGAAAAGGCAAGCCTGTGCCTGTCGTAGACGGCCTCCTGGCGGCAACCGCACTGCATCACAATCTTACTCTTGTGACTCGAAATATCTCAGACGTTGTGAATACCGGTGTCTCAACGCTCAACCCGTGGCTGTAGGGTTGCAACTGTCCAGACAGATCAGTGCCCTTTGTTTGGCCTCTCAAGAAACCCGCCGCCCATGACCGAACTGAGCATGGCGATCTTCATCATGGCGCCGTGCTACGCTTCGCATTCGGGCCAGCATGACACCTGGCCACTTTCGGTCACACCCCTGATGATTCACGTGCCGCGTCTTGCGGATCGCATCCGTGTTGTTGCGGCCGCGGACAAGTAAACAACCGTTTGTCAGGATGTCCTCAACATCGTGAGGCCGCATGATATGTCGCCGTAGCAGTCCCGTCGGTGCTTGGTGTCCACTGCATCCGCATGCCCGGAGGAGCCTTGAATGGGATGTCCCGCTCTTTGTCTCGGCAGCAGCAAGAGAGGGCGCAGCGGATCTACGAGAGCCGCCGGCAACTCGTCGGTGTCGTCCTGGTAGACTTTCCAGTTCAGCGGAAATCAGCAGCGAAAAGCTGTGCGCTTCAGACTTCGAAGCTGAGTCCACTCGTCGCTCGAGAAACTCCTTGTACAGCAGCTCAATCCGTATCTGGCCCACAATCATGATGAGCATCAGGGGGATAGTTCCGTAGAACACCTGCAGGGCTTGGTTATCGGGCATTATCCGATTCCTGAACTTCAATAGGTTCTCTTAATCTCGTCGCCTCGCAACTCGCAATCGTGCCAGTCTGATTTGAGGATCGGGACGTCAACAATAATCCGACGGCTAACCCTGCGAGGGAGGAAACGCTCGTGGTCGCCGGGACAAGTAGTGCGAAGCAGTCGTCACTCATGACTTTCCAAAGAATACCCCTACATAGTCAGTCCTGCAGCTGCGGCGGAGCGAAACTGTCCTCCAGAACGGTATCGTCCACAGTGCCTTTCTGGCGTCGCAAGTTTCACGATCCTGCTGAGGACGGCTGTCGAACTTCGCTTACCGCCCAGCGTCCTTTTGATGCACTGCTGTCGGCCCTGGCGATGGTGATTCACAGGAAACGAAACTTTCGCTACGTCCTACAAACCACAACCACTTAACCCTCATCTCACCAACCACCCCGATCCGTTTTCGCCGCCTCGCCTGCTACTCTCCTGCCAGGAGAAATCACATGACCAAAGCCAAGCTCGACGCCAACCGCGCCAATGCAAAGAAGTCCACCGGTCCTCGCACCACCGACGGCAAAGCCCGCAGTTCCCGCAACGCGGTCAGCCACGGGCTGCGCTCCGGCAACTTCGTTCTTGCTCACGAGGACGCTGACGCTTTCGACGACATGCTCGCCTACTACCACGACCGCTATTGCTCGGCCGACGATATCGACGCCCAGTTCCTCGTCGAGCAGCTCGTCGGAGCCCAGTGGCGCCTCCTGCGTGTGCAGCGTCTCCAGACCCTCTACATGGATGCCGTCATCCTCGGTTACTCAAACGAACCCACATCCGACGAGCTCATCCTCCAAAACATGGAAGGCCGCAGCAACGATGTCCTCGACACCCTGCATCGCTACGAACTGCAGTTCGACCGGGCCGCCTGGCGCATCCGTAAGCAGCTCAACTCGGCACAGGAAGAGGAGCGCAGCTTCGAGCGCAGCATCGCGGACATCGACCTCTTCGGCCCACCCCCGCCGGTCGAGGTCATGATGGCCCAACAACGGCTGCGCAAACAGCAGGAAGCAGCCCGCGCCGCAAACGAACCCAAACAGGCCACGCCTCAAACCGAACCAATCGAACCCGAGCCCGCTGGAGAGCTCACTATGGGCAAGCTCCTCGACCAGCTCTCCAACGAACAAATCGCCAACACCATCGAGCAACTCCAGCAAATCGAACGAACGAACCCATTCCCCGAAGCCGAGGCCACCGAACTCCAACTCGAGTTTCTCCAGATGACCCCCGAGTACCGCGCCTCGTTCCTTGGTCACTTCGTGAACGAGCTCAATGCACGAACGAAGCCACGCGTCGCAGCAGCTGCCTAGGCCTTAAGAAAGGGCCGCACCAAACGTGCGACCCACACGATCTTTGACAATTGAATAGCTAGTTCCCGCAGCCGAACCACGACGTCGAGGGGTGTGGTGCTGAGGGCAATACCACACACGCAAGGTGTTGCCCTTCAACTGGGGCCGTTGAGGCCCTGCCTTTTGAACGAAGTGCTTCTACGTCCGAAACGGATCCGACAACCCCGACTGAATGGCCACCATGCACAGAGTCGAGATCATTACCAACGAAAGGTGCTTCCCGTAACCCTCTTGGAAGTGATACTGAGTCGCATTGTCGCCTACGGTACCGCCGTGTGGCAGGATGCCTATCGCGGTTCCGCCAGCTCCGTCTGTCTACGTCCGAAAGAAGGCATAGCAAACCACCGCGCCCACGACTGTCATCGATAATCCCCAGGCCAGCAGCGCATGAAAGAGCTTTCGGGTGTCAACGTCCGCAGGCGCCGATGCGATGCACAGCGCACCGATCGTCGACAGCGGTGAGACATCGACGAGATGAGATCCGACGCTCATGGAGAGCGCTATAGCGCTTGAACTGGCTCCTCCAAGTTGTGCGGCGAGACCAGGCACGGTAGGTAGGAATGCGGGCAGCACGACACCGGATGTGCTGCTGTATACGGAAACGAGACCAGTGAGAAATGCAACGACCGCAGAAACCGACTCCTTCGTAGCGATCCGCGCAAGCAGGTCTGTGAAGAGTGCAAGACCCTGCGTCTTCTCGAGCAGCGCTATCAGCACCGTGACACCACTGACCATCACGATCACGCCCCAGGGAATCTCGCGAATCGCCTGGTCATGGTCGGCTGCGCGCATCAGGGCGAGGAAGCCGGCCGCAAGGAAAGCTCCCATGCCGACGTTGACACGGAAGAAAGTCACACTCGTCAGAAGCAAGACGATCGTTGCAAGTGTGATCCAGTTGTTGCGATCCAGCGGCTCAGACGTGGGCTCGACACATGTTGCACTGACCGTGAGGCCGGAGTTAGCCGAAGCCGCCGTGGCGTAACGCTCCCGAACAAGTGCCGTCGAACGCCTGGCGAATAGGCGGATTCCGCCGAATAGCATGTATCCCGCGAAAGCCACGGCGGCATGCGCGGCGAAATTGGTCCAGTAACTCTGCCATTGCAGCCCAGGCATCCCAATCTTCGTCATCAAACCATTCACGATGATGCCGGTTGGTGCAAACGGGGAAAGCGACCCGGCATTCGCGCCGTTTCCCACCATGATGGCCATCAGAAACGCCGGAATCTTCGCCCTTCCGCCCACCGCCATGGCGATCGGTGCGATGAGCGCGGCTGACGCGATGTTGCCTGGACCGAGCGACGCAAGTCCGGCCGCAACAAAGAAGAACATCACCGGAATGACACCCGCATTCCCTCGACAGCCACGGACCGCTTTGTGAGCCAGCTTGTCGAGTGTGCCGTTCCGCTGCGCCTGCGCGAACAGCAGCGTCATTCCGACCAGCGTCAGAAAGAGCGAGACGGGAAAGCCTGCCGCAATTTGCTCCACTTTGAAGCCGCCAAAGTATACGCCGATGATCCATGCCATCGCTACCGCAAGCACACCGACGTTAAGCCGCGTGACGCAACTCACGAAGATCGTGAGAAAGAGTGCCGCGACGGAGATCGCCGCCAGGCTCATGCGTTACCCGCCAGCCGCGATTGCAACAGAATTGCGGGATGTATGGCTTTCGCTCCGGTGAAATCCCCGACTTGGTGCCTGCACGAGAAGCCTGGCGCAACGATCGTCGTTCCTGGCGCGCTGTTTCTGATCGCCGGGAACAACCGCCGCTCCCCGATTGCACGCGAAACGTCGAAATGATCACGGCTGTAGCCGAACGATCCAGCCATGCCGCAACATCCAGCGTCGGGATCGGTAATCTCTGCGTTCGGGATGCGTCCAAGGAGCGCCTTCACGACGGGCAGCAGACCCATCGCCTTCTGATGACAATGCGAGTGAAACAAAAGGTGCCCGGTTGCGGAAGTGAACTCGAGACGCATTCGTCCCGCGCTCAATTCCCCTTCCACGAACTCCTCGAAAGAGACGCAAGCACGCGCAATGGCCTGTGCGTTGCGCTGCTCTTCTCCTCGGAGCAGGGAAGGGGCATCCTCGCGAACGGCCGAGAGGCAGCTAGGCTCGCAGAAAATGATTTTCTTGCCGGCCTGTGCGGCGGGAAGAAGTCGAGACACGTTCTCACGCGCGCGTTCGCGAGCCTTCGATAGGAGCCCTTTGGAGATCAGGGGGCGGCCGCAGCACACGTTGTTCGCGACTCCGACCTGGAGGCCTCCCGCTTCCAGAACATCCATGGCAGCCACTCCGATGTCGGGCTCGTAGTAATTGGTAAACGTGTCGTTGAATAGGAGCACGCCGGGGTTGGCACTCTGCCGCTTTTCGACGAGCGACAGGAACGTTCGGCGGCTCCAAGCCGGCAAGGCGCGCCTTCGGTCAATACCAAACAGCCGCTCGTTGAGCATTCGAACCGGTGGCATGCTCACGACGGCGCTCGCAAGACCAGCTACTTTGCTGCCCAATCTCGCAATCTCGTGCGCTGAGCCCAACATACGCGCGTGTGCCGAGGTTCCATGCCGAGCCCAATAGTCCGCCAGAAACTCGCTCTTGAAACGCGCGACGTCTACACCGACGGGACATTCCGCCTTGCAGGCGCGGCACTCCAGGCATAGATCGAGAACCTTGTACACGCCTTCATCGCCGAGGCCCGATTCGCCCAAGCGTCCCGACATCGCGAGTCGCAGAACATTCGCGCGGCCCCTCGTGCTGTGCGCTTCCTCCAGAGTCGCCATGTAGGACGGGCACATGGTGCCTTCCTGCTTCTTCCGGCACGCACCGAGCCCGCTACACATCTCAACGGCGCCGCCCATTCCGCCGTCATAGTCGGAGTAGTCGAAATAGGTCTGTGGGTTGGGAGTTTTATAGCCTGCGCCGAATCGAAGATTCTCTGTGATGGGAGGTGCATCCACGATCTTGCCCGGGTTCAGAATCCCGTGAGGATCGAAAGCCTGTTTGATGGTACGGAACGCGTCGTACAACTTAGGCCCGAACATCTTGTGCAGAAACGGGCTTCGCACCAACCCATCGCCGTGTTCGCCCGAGAGAGCGCCGCCGAACTCGAGGACGAGGTCGGCAACATCGTTCGCGATCGCCTCGAACTTTCGAATTCCCTCCGCGGTCTTCAGATTCACCACAGGACGGACGTGCAGACATCCCACGGAGGCGTGCGCGTAGATACCGGCCGTCGTATCGTGCTTGCGAATGAGTCCGAGAAAGCGCTCGATGTAGTCGCGCAGCCGCTCGGGAGAAACCGCTGTGTCCTCGACGAAGGAAATCGATTTGTCGTCTCCCTTCATCGCCATCGACAAACCCAGGGCCGCTTCGCGGAGACTCCAGACGCGTGCCTGGTCGCTCAGGTCTAGCGCTCGGTGAAAGTGATAGCCCATGTGACGCGCCCTGAGGTCCTGCTCTAGCGCGTCCATCCGCGGAGGCAGATTCTGTCGGGCATCATCGTAGAACTCAACGCACAGCAGCGCGCCTGGTTCGCCTTGGACGAAGCTGTTTCGGACCCGTTCGAGCGCGGGGCTCTGCCGTGTGTGATCGAGGATGAAGCTATCCATCACCTCGACTGCCGAGGGACGATGCTGAAGAATGACGGGTGTCGCGGCGAGAGCTTCGAGGGTGTCATGAAACTGAATGACGACGACTGACTTGAACTTCGGGAGCGCAACCAGATTCAACTTTGCTTCGAGCACGACCCCGAGCGTGCCTTCCGACCCGACCATAAGCTTTGCTAAGTTGACCGGTGCATCCGGGCGGACGAACTCGTCCAGGTTGTAGCCGCCAACACGGCGCAACACTTTCGGGAATCTCTTCTCCACTTCTTCTGCACAGGATTCGGCGACGCGGC
>DASQVJ010000054.1:0-7253 GCA_035640835.1 Bryobacteraceae bacterium | reverse complement strand
CATCGCCAGGAGTGGCATGATGCGGATCGGCTTGGGAATCACCTTTGCCTGCCCGATGAAGAAGGACAGTGCCGCAATCCAGAGTGCGAACGACATCCGCCACAGGTGACGTGCCAGTCGAGGCGCGCCGCGAAGGGCGGGTGACCGCATGACAACCACGTCGTAACAGCTCGCAAGGAGTCCGACAAGGCCGAACAGAAAGAACGGGAAGGCCGGCATGCCGTCTCGTTTACCTCCGGCCGCAATCGCCTCGAATGCGAAGGTAAGACTCGTCAGGCCGACGCCCAGCGCCAGTAGCATTGCACCAATACTCAGCCAAGGCTCCACTGCACGCACAGGTTGTACGGTGGTCAGAGCCGTCGTGACCAGATAGGCGGTCAGCAATGCCGCTGGAATATTGACAGCAGGCGCCACTCCGCGGATCGTCGTGATCAAGAAGCCGGCAACGCACATGGTCAGCATCGCGTACACGAACACCATGCCGCTCTTTCTATGGAGCTTTTCTCCTTTGGTCGCAAAGAGCGCAATCGCGCCTGAGGTCAGCCCAAGGCCGCCGGCAAGGATGTGTATCAGCAATGTTGTTTCCATAGAGCTCCCTGACGAAACGAAGCCAACCTACTTTTTCGGCTTCTCCATGAACCCAGGCTCACTGGTTGGAGGAACGATGTTCTTCATTCGCAAATAGGTGACGAGGTTACCGTAGTGCTCCATGTTGTGCATTTGGTTGACGGTCAGGACGCTGAGCTTCGGGGTTTCCTCGCCGAACAGCTTCACCCTTTCCGTGCCGGCCTGATCGGTCATGCCCTTATAAGCTCTGTCGCAGTAAGCGAAGGCTTCCTTGAGAGCGGGGATGAGATCGGCCTTCGCGGTTTTCGCTTTTTCAATTCCCGGTGCCGGATTCTTTTCGCCGAGGACGATGGAGCAGAACATGTACTGTGCATCGGCGACGTGGCCAACCAGTTGGCCGAAGCTGCGGACCGAATCCGTGGGCCTGAAGCTGTACTGCTCCTCTGGCATCTTCTCGGCGGAGCGGAGCAGGATCTGCTGAACCACTCGGTAAGCACCCTTGTTCCAGGTGCTAAGCGGATCGTCTTGAGCCAAGACCACAGCGGCCGGCATAAAGAAAGCAATCAGGAATGTTCGCATCTGTCCTCCTGCCTTGGATAGCGCTATTGAGTGCATCTACGAGAGCCGGAGTTCTGATGTTCCGTTTTTCTTATTGGGCAGCGGTGATAAGGGTTGCGCCCCGACGTGGCGACCGCCGAGGCGCGTTCCCAGCTAGCTACGAGCTGCGGCCGTTACCGGTTTGTAGCCCGACGTGGCCGCCTGCTTCATCGCGTCGAGGGCCTCCTGTACGGTGAGCAGCGGCGTGGTCGTCACGTTTCGACAAGCGCCGCCGGCCGCGACAGCCACGGAGAAAGCGGCCGCGGAAACGTTATTCGGCATCTCAACAATCGCAACGATGTCGTGTTCTCCGAACGAGAACCAAAAGCGGTCCATGCGGCCGCCCAGTTTCTCGATTACCGGGATGATTGCTGCTGTTCGGTCTTGGGGATTCTTGACCATCGCTGCCCAAGCCTCGGGCGTATAGCCAAGTTGAAGTAAGAAGAACGCCATCGGCGGACCCTCCCTTGCGTTGGAACTTCGAAGCCTCGCGATGATATGGGAGATCTTCGTCGCGGTCAAGGGTGCCATCTCCGGGAGAGTACCCCCCTTTGAAACTTTTTCATCGCGGGTGTAGAATCCGCCCTACCATTTTCATCGAACTGCGAACCTACGCAGAAGGGGCGAAACATGATTTTGCGACGAGAGCTCGCAACGGGCGTTTTGGTTCTGTGTCTCAGCTTGCGCGCCCTTGGACAGACAACCACAGCTGGTGTGGCCGGTACGGTAACCGATGATTCCGGAGCGATTGTCCCGGGCGTCAGCGTGGTGGTTACGAACGTCGAGACGACGTTGCAACGTGAGACAACGAGCGATGACTCGGGGTTCTATCAATTCCCACTGCTGCCTCCGGGCTCATACACCATCGCGCTTAAGAAAGAGGGTTTTCGGCAGGTTACGCAGACGCTGCGCCTGGAAGTGAACCAGCGAGCGCAGGTCGACTTCAAGCTGCTGGTAGGAACCGTGAGTGAAACGGTTGAGGTGAAGGCAGCCGCGCCGTTGCTCGAGGCCGGAACGTCTTCTGTCGGCCAGGTAATCGAGTCCAAGGCGGTCAGCGATCTCCCGTTAAACGGGCGTAATTTCGTGCAGCTGGCGATTCTGAGTAACGGTGCGATCGGTGCAGGCTATGGGCCGCAGGGAACGATCGGGAGCGGCACACGCGCTGACGACACGCGAGGCGGAGGCGAGCTGATGGTGAACGGCAATCGCGAGATGTCGAACAACTATCTGCTCGACGGAATAGACAACAACTTCCGGCGCAACTCACTCATCGTGGTGCGGCCAACGATCGAATCGATCCAAGAGTTCAAGATGCAGGCCAATCTGTTTGGAGCCGAGCAGGGGAGGAACTCGGGCGCGACCGTGAATGTCATCACCAAGAGCGGCAGCAACGCTTTTCATGGCAGCGCCTTCGAGTTCTTGCGCAACGACAAACTCGATGCTCGAAACTTTTTCAACGCAAAGAGCACGAGCGCGAAACCGCCGTTCCGCCAAAACCAGTTTGGAGGCAGCCTGGGCGGTCCGATCATTCGGAACAGGATCTTCTTCTTCACGGATTATGAGGGTTTGCGCAAAGCTCAAGGCACGAATACTGTGGTCAACACTGTCCCGACGCAAGCAATGCGAAATGGTGACTTTCGTGAAACCCGGCCCATTTTCGATCCTGCGACTGTCACGGCTGCTCCTGGCACTGCGAGCGGGTATACGCGGCAGCCATTCCCGAACAACATCATTCCGGCAAATCGTTGGGACCCAGTAGCTGCACGCATGATCCAGGCGTATCCTCTGCCTGTAGTTTCGGGCCTCTCCAACAATCAGTTCACGAATCCCGTGCTGGTTCAGGATTACAACTACGCCAACATCCGTGCAGACGCCACGTTGTCGACAGACGACACGATCTTCGGGCGGTACTCGCTCCAGAAGGCGTTCGTGCAAACTCCCACAGGGTTTGGATACCGGAACGTGCCTGGACTTTCGATTCCGCTCAATCTGCACAATGGCAACGGCAGCATCACACCGGGTGATGCAAACTTCAACAACAAGAATGCCGTGGTCGCTTTGACTCACGTTTTTGCACCTGGATTCCTGATGGATGTCCGAATGGGTTACTCGCGCTTTGACATGGGCAACCTGTACCCGCAAGCCGAAGCGCTCGATCAGTCTGCGCCAGGGCTCGGACAGTTGCTTGGTGTGCCGAACGCCAATCAAGTGCCCCTGAGCCATGGCGTGCCCATCTTCACCCTCACTGGGTACAGTGGCATCGGCGGACCATCTTCGATTCCTACCATCCGGCTCGAGAACACCTTTAATCCCTCGGTGAACTTCACGAAGATTGAAGGCCGCCACACGATTCGATTCGGCGTGAACATCGTGCGGCGGCAAATCATCGACTTCCAGGCCAACCAGGGTAATGGATCGTTTTCCTTCACAAGAACCTTCACCGGCGATCCGAACAATGCGGGCAGCACTGGCGACGCAATGGCGGCATTCCTGCTGGGAGCCTACTCGTCGCTGGCGCAGGATCATCAGCTTGTGTGGGCAGGTTACCGCGTGCTCGAGATCGGATCATACGTGGCAGATGATTTTCGCGTGACGAACCGGCTGACTCTGAACCTCGGCCTGCGGCACGAATACCTTCCTCCTCCCGTCGAGGTCGCCGATCGGCAGATGAATTTCGACATAGCGACCGGGAAGGTGAAGATTGCCGGTTTCAATACCGATCGCAATGTGGGAATCCAGAGTTACGGCAAGCTCTTTGCGCCTCGATTTGGTTTCGCTTATCAAGCGATGCGAAACACAGTGGTTCGCGGAGGATTTGGAATCTTCTACAACGCGTCCGGCAGCGGTGGTGGACTCTACCGCATGCATCGCTATCTGCCGTTTGCGGCGTCGCTCGGCGCGGCTGTGAACGAATTCTCTCCAAACTATCCTCAGGTTCAAGCCGGATTGCCGCCGATCCCTTCCACGGACTTCAACACCGTATCGAATAACCCGGTCGGCAATTTCCTCGCGGTTCCATCGAATTATCGACCAGCACATGCGCTCCAGTTCAACTTCGGTGTGCAGCATCAGCTTCCGTGGGACACGGTGGTGAAGGCGACCTATGTTGGCAATCTTGGCCGGCATCTCGACATCAACTACAACTACAACCAGCCGGTTCCCGGGCCTGGAGCGATTCCCCCGCGGCGGCCGCTGTTTGCGCTTGCACCCGCTGCGGTCAGTGTGACGTACGCTGCAACGGATGGGAACTCGAGCTACAACGCTTTGCAGGTATCGGCGGAGAAGCGGTTCTCTGGTGGAATGAGCTTCCTTACCGGATACACGTGGTCGCATGCCATCGACAACGTGCCTTTGCAGCAGGGCGGCAATGGCGAAGGGCCGATCCCGCAGGATCCTCGATATCGCCAGCTCGATCGAGGACCTAGTTCCTTCGACATCCGGCACCGTTGGACTCAGACGCTGCTCTACGATCTGCCGATCGGCAGAGGCAAGCGCTTCCAGGCTCCTCAGGGCTGGATGAACATGATCGTCGGCAACTGGCAAGTCAATTTGATAATGATTCTGCAAACGGGACTGCCGTTCACGCCGTCGCTCGCCAGTCCGGTTGCGAATACAGGAACCGGCAGCCGCCCGAACCTTGTGGGAGATCCGACTCTCGATCATCCGACATTGACTCGCTGGTTCAATACAGCGCTCGACACACCAGGGGCGCCGTGGACAACACCGGCACTTTACACGTTTGGCAACTCGGGTCGTGGTGTGCTTCGGGCGCCTGGGCGAACCAATTTCGACATATCGCTGTTCAAGCAGTTCCCCATTACCGAGCGCATCAGGCTTCAGTTTCGCGCGGAGTTCTTCAACGCCTTCAACCACCCACAGTTCGACTTGCCCAACGCGAGCATCGGGACCGCCGTTGCCGGCACGATCTCTGGGACTGTGGGTACTCCGCGAGATATTCAGTTTGGGCTGCGGCTGGTGTTCTGAAAAGGCTATTAGCCACGGATGAAGATAAGAGTTCTCTTTCTTAGACAGGAGTTTCGACATGGAAGTCACGAGACGTGATCTGTGGAAATTGCCTGCCGCGGCTTTGGCGGCTCAAGTCGGCTCGGCCATGCCCGCTCCTCGGAAGGTGATCGAGGAGCTGGATCCCACGAACATCAAAATCTCGCATCGGGTCAGCATTCGGGTTTCGGATGACGATCTCTTGTTTTTGAAACAGATCGGATTGCGCTACTTCCGTGCGGAGATACCGCGTGATGCAACGCTCGACGAGGTCTCGCGGCAACGGGATCGATTCGCCAAGTACGACATCAGCATGTATCACTGCGCGCATTACGGGCATCAGACGCCAGAAATTCTCCTTGGTATTCCGGGCGACAAGAGGGAGCGCGATCTGGATGAATGCTGCACGGTGCTTCGTCATCTTGGCAAGATGGGCGTTTCGGTAGCGGTGCTCGACTGGATGGCCGCCAATACGTTCACCACTGCCATTGTCGAGCGCCGTGGGTACAAAACGCGGGAGTTCAATCTTGCGGATTTTCGGGCGAAGGTTGAGAAGCAAAAGTTCGAGCGAGAGTACTCGGAAGAAGAGATTTGGAACGCGTTCGCCTATTATCTGAAGCGCGTCTTGCCGGTAGCTGAGGAGGCGAACGTGAAGCTTGCGATGCATCCCTCGGATCCGCCAGTTATCGAGAAGATGAACGGTGTTGGGCGGATCTTCCGCAACTATGACGGCTATCGCCGGGCCGAGGCGCTTGCGGGCAAGAGCAAGCATTGGGGCATACGTCTGTGCGTCGGAACGTGGTCAGAAGGCGGCGATCAGATGGGCAAAGACACCTTCGAGATGATTCGTGACTTCGGCGGTCGTGGCAAGTTGTTCGACGTCGATTTCCGCAACGTCACGTCTCCCCTGCCAAGCTTCCAGGAGACGTTTCCGGACGAGGGTTACGTCGACATGTACAAGGTGATGAAGACGCTGCGTGAAGTACGCTATGCCGGCCCGATGGTGCCGGATCACGTTCCGCAGCTCGCAGGCGACGAGGGGATGCGAAGAGCCGGCACGGCATACTGCATCACGTACATGAAGACTTTGCTCCGTCGCGCGAACGAGGAGGTCGGGTAGACGGCTCCGACAGCGTCGACGCCTCGTAGAGAAACACCTGTTCGATCGGCTGGCTGAATACGGCGGCGATCTCGAAGGCGAGAGGCAGACTCGGGTCGTACTTGCCGGTCTCGATGGCATTGACCGTCTGTCTGGACACCTTGAGTCGCGCCGCAAGATCGGCTTGCGACCAGTCCCGCTCGGCCCGCAGAACCTTGAGCCGGTTCTTCAACGATAGCGACTCCATGCTCGGAAATAGCCCGCACAGGTGAACACAAAAAGCGCGGCGGCGCAGAGGGGTGGATTGATCGGACCAACCCAGTCGGCCTCTTCGAGAAGCGGGTACGTCATCAGCAGAATGAATGTGGCCGCACACCCGACTACCGCGCCCTCAGTCCAAAAGCGCCTCTGTAGCTCGTCAAGATGCGAAAGGTCGCGCACGAGCCACCAAAGGTAGAAGACACCTGCCAGGATGGGTATCAGGACAAGAGCAGCCGTTGTCGCTGGCGTAGGCTCCTTAATACGTCTGAGAACGATCTCGCCTAAGATCGATCCACCGATAAAGAGCGCGGCCCACAGCGATTGGGCAACCGACAATCGCCCACATGATGCTTTCACGAGTCCTCCTTCCTATGGGTGATAGTAATGGGAGGTTGACAGAATGTCAAGGAAACTTTACTGCGTCGCCCTCGCTTCGCCGTTATGAGAGAATCCTGGCGATGCCGAGTGCTCGCAAGGTTGCTTGGGTGCTGCTTGTTGCGGCGCTCGCAGTGGCCGTCCTGTTCGTTGTCTATCCGGTCTATGTTATTTGGCCATTCCGGCCGCAGCGTGTCGATGAGTTGGCTTTGGCGTTGACGGTGAAAGCTTCCAGTCTCGTGGGAACTGTGGTGTGCGCCGTAGTGGCCACCGTCTCCGCAGTCGTGATTTGGAGTGGATCGCGGCGGTGGACATCGAAGGCGCTTGTCCTCGCGACGGCCATTGCGACTAC
>DASQVJ010000053.1:0-8619 GCA_035640835.1 Bryobacteraceae bacterium | reverse complement strand
GCCCTTGACGGCGCGTTCGAGGTGCGGGGCTGGGCGCACGCCGGCAACCTTCGTGTTACTGGCCTCGACGTGCTCATCGACGGGACCTCCTACGGCCCTGCAAGCTACGGAGTGCGTCGAGATGACGTCTGTAGTCCACTTACTCCGCGACCGGCGAACTGCCCTGCCGTCGGGTTCACAGCACGAATCAATCCGGCTACCTCGGCCATTCCACTGCTGAACGGGGAGCATAAGCTACAAGTTCGCGTGCGAGACGAATCGGGCCGGACGGCGCTCATTCCTGAGACGCCGGTGACATTCCGCTTGAGCTACGAGACAAGTCAGCCTCCAACCGGTGTGGTGGAGTCGCCTTCGCACAACGATCGCGTAAGCGGAGTCATCACGGTCCGAGGTTACGCGTATGATCCGGACGGGCGCATTACGCGCGTAAGGGTACTCGTCGACAACGGAATTTTCGGCACCCTGCGCTACGGCGTGAATCGAGCCGACGCCTGCGCCAACTTAACGGATGTCGCTGCTTGTCCCGGCATTGGCTTCGAGGGTGAATTGGATACCAGGCGCATGCCGAATGGTCCTCACGTGCTGCGGGTTGAACTGCTGGACGACGCGGGATACGTGACTCTTATCCCGATCCGAACCGGCAACGGGCTAAATCTAACCTTCGAGAACTAGCTCTTCTTCTGGTTCCGCGCGCTCATAGCGGGTGTGGCTTTTGACAAGGCACACCCACTCATCTTCGACTTCAACTGACTCACTTCTTCCTGCTGGCTCGTGGAGAGAGTGCCTAGCTTTGCGACCTCATCCCAAGCTGCGAGCGCTTTCTCACGCCACCTGCAAGCTTCCGCTCGATCGCTCGAGACGTTTGCCTGCCAGGTGTAAGTCCGAGGGATCCAGACAGCGTCGTAGATATTGCCTTTCGAGCGCTTCAGAGTCTTCTCGGCGAGACTCATTCCACGATCTGCGTAGACAAGAGCGGCCTTATTGTTTCGGGCTTTCACCAGGAACTCGATGTACTCCCAATAGATCCCGAGCAGTGTGCGAATGTTGTCGCTGTCCGGAGACTCGTTCACCAAGTCCTCTCCGATGCGCAAGGCTCGATCCAAGCTCTTTGCCGCAGCCGCCCGATCGCCGAGGACCGCTTGCCTGGCGCCAAGCCGTCCTTCAGCAAACGCAAGGTTCATGCGATTCCGTTGATTTTGAGGGTCCTGTTTCGCGATCTTCTCCAGGATCGCGATCGACTCCATGAACATGGACGCGGCTTTACGTGAGCCCTCGCCCAACGGCTCGGCATTCGCTCTGCGCATCAGGGCTACCGCGAGGTCGAACTCGGAGCGCCTGTCCTTGCTGTCCGATGCGAGTTTACGGGCCATCCGCAGCATCTCGTCATAGCTGCGAATCGCACCCGGCAGATCGCCCAGGTTCGCGCGTGTCGGACTCCCGAGAATGTCGCCGATGTGGCCGTTGATGATCATCAAATCGCGCTCGTAGTTCGTTGCATCGGGCTTGCGCTCCACCAACATCCGGCTCAAGTCGCGGCTGCGCGAGTATACTTCTAAAGCCCCTCGGAGATCGTTGCGCCGCATCAACATGTTTCCGATCTGGGACAAACTCACTGCCATCTCGCTGCGTGTCTGGAGATCGGCCGGAGAAATGGAAGCTGCTCGCGCGATGGCTTCGGCAGCCTTCTGAGCGCTCTTGAGACCTTGCGGGAAATTCGTACGAGCCTCCACGGCGGCGAGGGAGCGGTAGGTCCGGGAAAGAGTCTGCAGCGCCGATAAGTTGTTCGGATTGGTCTTCAGCCCTTCCTCGAGGATCTGCGCGCTCCGCTCGAAGTGCGTCGCCGCCTCGTCGAGTTTCCCCGTGTACGTGAGGTTCTCGCCCAGATGGCCGTGAGTCGTGGCGAGCATGAGGCCAACCTGTTGCTTCTGAAATCCGCGCTCGAGCAGGGGAGTGGCCAGGGCAAGCGCCTTGTTGTAGCTCTTCATGGCATCCACGGTGCGCCCGAGATTCGACGAAAGCACGTGCCCCTGCACGTCACCGACCTTCAGATAGGCACTGGCAAGCTCGAATTGAAGCGACTCATCGTATGCAGCCTCATTCGCAAGGCTGTCCAGATACTCGAGCGCTGTCGCCACCAGCGCCTGACGAGCTTCGATCGATCCCGGCAAGTCGCGGATCTTATCGTGGATGTCGAAGAGGAAGGCGTTGGCGAGGCGGCGCACCTGTTGAAATCGATTCTCCGCCCTGCGAGCTTGGTGATAAGTCGACCAAAGCCCGCCCACCAGGCTCAATGCAAGGAGCGAGGCGGCGACCACGAACGCCTTGTGCCGCCGCATCAGCTTGGTCATCCGGTAACGGATCGTGTCTTTGCGAGCCGCGACAGGCAGACCCTTGAGGTAGCGGAGAATGTCTTCGGACAGCGCCTCTGCGGATCCGTAGCGGCGACTCGGTTCCTTACGCATCGCCATCAGGACGATGTTGTCCAGGTCACCGGCTAGCTGCTTTCGAACCTTGGGCGCTGTCTTCGACGCTTCGCTTGGTGGCAGCGGATCCTGTTGGCAGACAGCCCTCTCGATCTCGACAGTTGACCTTCCGGTAACGCTGTACGGACGTCGCCCGGTGAGCAGCTCATAGAGGAGAGCGCCGAGCGTGTACACGTCGCTTGCTGTGGTGATTTCATCGCCGCGCACCTGCTCCGGACTGGCGTAATCCGGTGTCATCAGGCGCACGGAGGTCAGCGTCTTGGGCGCATTGTCTTTCGCAGCGTCGGACGCCAGCAACTTCGAAATTCCGAAATCCAGAAGCTTCGGCTTACCGCTGCTGGTGACCAGAATGTTGCCGGGCTTTAGATCGCGATGAATCACCAGCTTCTGGTGCGCGTAGTGGACGGCAGAGCACACTTCCCGAAAGATCTCGAGCCGTCCATCGATTCCGAGCTGGTGGGTCTCGCAGTACTCCACAATCGGCAAGCCCTCGATGTACTCCATCACGAAGTAAGGCCGTCCGTCATCGGTTGTGCCCCCATCGACGATGGCGGCGATGTTGGGGTGATGGAGATTCGCCAGAATCTGGCGTTCCTGCAGGAAGCGGCTGATGATGAAGTCCGAATCCATGCCGCGCCGCACCAGCTTGATGGCGACTACGTGTTCAAACTGACGATCCGACCGGATCGCCATGAAGACCGCGCCCATACCACCACGACCGATCTCCCGGATCAGCTCATAGGACCCGATGACGCGTCCGACGTCGCTGTGGTACAACCCCGGCTCGAGCCCACGCGCAGCACCCACGATCGCAGCTTCGAGGCTGTCATGAGCCCCCAGATCGGCGGCAATCAACGACTCGACTTCGTGTCGCAGCTCGAGATCGTTGCCGCAAGCCGAGTCGAGAAAGCGGCTTCGTTCCGTGCTCGGAAGATCCGATGCAGCGAGGAATACTTGCTCCACCTGCTGCCATCGCTGGTGATCCATCCTGTGTCTGGACTAGGATTTCGACGGGGAAGAAGAGGCCGGCGGAGCGGTCATTTCGCGATGAAGCCAGGCTTGCGCCATGCGAAGTTCCCGTCCAATAGTTGCAACAGAAATGCCCAGAACCTCGGCCATTTCCTCTACGGTGAGACCGCCAAAATAACGCAGCTCGATAATCTTGCTCTTGCGTTCGTCGATTACCGACAGGGCCTTCAGGGCATCATCGAGGGCTACGATGTCTGAGCTCTGCTGCTTGCTCACCATCAAACCTTCTTCGATCGGCACCTTGGGCATTCCCGCGCCCCTTTTCTCTGCGTTGTGCTTGCGGGAGTGGTCCACCAGGATGTGTCGCATCACCTGCGCCGCGATCCCGAAAAAGTGAGCCCGGTTCTGCCACTCCAGCTTGGTTTGGTCGGCAAGCTTAACATAGGCCTCGTGTACCAAGGCCGTCGGCTGAAGCGTATGATCGTCGCGCTCGCGCCTTAAATAGCTGTCAGCCAAACGACGCAGTTCATCATAGAGAATGGGCGTCAACTGATCGAGAGCAGCTTTGTCGCCCTTCCCCCACTCTACGAGTAACTGGGTTACGTCGTTGCGTGAAAGCATAGGGAAGCGATGATGAATACTTTATCACGGCGACCCCAGAACTCCCGCGTCTAGCGTACCTGGAGGGACACCCCGTCCTGCGTCGGAACCCCGTTGATTCGCGCCACGAGCGAGAGCGCACCCGTCATCTTCGTGGCGGGGGAAATCCTCGCGTTGACCTGCATCACGCCGATCAGACCAGGCGCACGACCCGCGTACAGCACATCGGCAGCATATCCGCCGATGTCCACTTGCACGGTCGCTGTCGTCGGTTCGGCCGTTGTAGCGGGTCTTCCGTCAGGGGTGTTCGGTCCGCCGTCGCCATCACCCGTGAGGTAGAACGTCACAACACCGCCGGGCGTCAACCGATTCTCGGGCGTGTTCAGCTTGCCATCTTCTCGGACCGCAATGGCTTGGCCGCTTCCGCCTGAGACGGTCAGGATGCCGGGCTGCACTTCTCGAATCGGCACAACTGTGCTCGCAATCGTCTTCCCATCGCGGATGACTTGAAGCTCGGCTCGCACTCGCGTGGCCAGGACATGCGGCACCTGCAACTGAATCTGCTGGTCGGAGACAACGAAAAGAGGCGCTGGAATCTGGTCGAACCGTACCTCGACGCCAGCGACATTGGTCTGCAATTGTCCCGAGACGACCTGAGAGGCGATGGGTTGAACAGGCCCGAGACCCTTGCCGGTGATCGCTGCCATCTGTCCCGCAACGAGAGCGGACTCTCGAAGCGTCGCGCCGTGCAGAACCGAGATCGGTAGAGGATTGGGCTCGGACGGAAGCGTGATGTTTCCTGGCGGCGTGACATTTGGGCCTCCCGGGCTCGTTTGAAATCCGGGTGTCAATTTGCGTACACGGTGGTTGCCAGAGTCGGATATATAGACCGCCCCATCGGGCGCGACAGTGACGCCGATCGGAGTGTCAAATTGCGCACTCGTCGAGTCCCCTCCGTCCCCGCTGAATCCGCCTTCGCCAGTGCCGGCTACAGTCACAGCCTCACCGGACAACTTCAGCAGGCGTACGCGGTGGTTTCCACTATCGCAGATCCAGACGTTGTCCTGTGAGTCAATGGCGAGACCTCGCGGCAGCTTCAGCCCTGCGTTACCTGCGTCCGCCAAAGTCACCATCTGTCCGGCTGGATTCACCATGCGAAGGCGGTTGCCAGCCGTTTCGGTAAAGTACAGGTTGCCATCGCGGTCGAGAGCCACACCCCAGGGCTCCTCGAGGGGAATTGCAAGCGCGGGCCCCTCGTCACCCGCTCTTCCCTCGCCTCCTCCTGCGATGGTGGTGATGACTCCATTCGGTGCGATTCGGCGTATGCGATTGTTCGCGCTATCGGCGAAGTAAAGTGCACCCTCGGGACTCATCGCAAGTCCCGCAGGAGTCGCCATGATTGCGTCCGACGCGGCCCCTCCGTCTCCGCTGAAGCCCGAAGTTCCGTTGCCGGCCACCGAATACACGTCGCCCGTTGGTGTCACTCGCCGGATCCGATGCGATCCACTGTCCGCGATGTAGAGATTGCCTCGGCCATCCCAAGCCAGGCCGCCGGGTCGCGCCACATAGGTTTCATTTCCTTTCAACGCTGGTGGTTCGGCTCCGGTTGGAGGAGTGCTGGTCCCGACGATGCTCTTGATGTTTCCTGTTGTGTCGATCAGACGAACACGCAAGGAGAACATGTCCGAGATCGCGAGGTTGCCGCTTGCATCCCGCGCCAGAAACGAAGGCGTGCGAAGGCGAGCAAAGCTTGCCGGTCCGCCATCACCCACCAGGTCCGCAGCCGAGGCTTGCCCGGCGAACACGGTATTGGTGCCTGCGGCAACCCGAGTGATTACCTTAAAACCTAGCCGCGTCACATAGAGCGCCCCCAGGTCATCTACCGCAACGTCGGATGCGCTAATCGCGATCGCTGTGACCGTACCCGATGACGCAACCTTCGTCACCGTCCGTCGCCCATCAGCGATGTAGAGGTTGTCCGCCTTATCGATAGCAAGACCTGTGGGCGTCGCGAGCTCCAGGACATTCAGGCCCGTGGTCCCAAGTTCGCCGACCGTGTTCATGATGCCCCCCACCACGCGACGCACCCGTTGATTCGCAGAGTCCGCTACATAGAGAATGCCTTGTCGATCCAGCGCAAGACCACAAGGGAAGTTCAGCTCAGCCTTCACCGCAAAGCCGTTGTCTCCGCGGAAGCCAGGATTTCCCGTGCCTGCAACGACCGTGAGGTATCCGTCCGGCGAGACCCGGTAAATGCGATGTGCTTCGAAGGCCGAGATGTAGACGGTCCCGCCACCGTCCACAACAACATTACGCGGACCCTGCAACTTCACCTCGGTAGCGAGCAGGCGATCTGATTCTGCCGGAATCGTGCTTCCGCCACCGGCGATCGTCGAGATGCGGCCGTCCGAGGTAACGCGACGCACGCGTCCATTGCCGAAGTCAGCAATGTAAACTTGGTCGAACCGATCGGTGGCGATGCCGTACGGAGAGTCCAGCCGGCTGGTGCTCGCGCTGCCTCCATCTCCGCGGAACCCAGCGACACCATCGCCCGCGATCGTGCGAATCACACCGTCTTTTCCGATGCGGCGCACCATGTGATCGGCCGGGTCGCTGACGTAAACGTTCCCTGCGGTATCGATCGCGATTCCTTGGGGCTGGCTGAAGAAAGCGTTCGTTGCCTGACCGCCGTCGCCCCTCCAGTTGCCGCCAGCGATGGTGCTCACCTGGTAACGGGTTGGCGATGAGGCGTCGGCGCCGAAACCCACCGTCATCGAGAACAGCGCAAATACGATGAAACGCATAAATCCGAATTTCTCGAAGGGTAGGTGCGTTTCTGACCGATTTTTTCTCGCGCTCGTTCGATACGGACAGTATGAGAATGCTCTGCAGAACGACTCTCTCAGGGATCTTGCTAGCTGTTTTACTGCCTTCCCAAGGATTCGCCCAAGAGCGCTTACGGATGAAACTGAAGGTCGGGCAGGAAGACTCGTCGGTACTGGACAGACCACAAGCACACTCCTCCCGCCATTGGATCGTTCGATCCACGAGATCCTTGTCTCGAGAAGACTTGGCATTGGCCGGTGGCACGTTTGTTACGAGCCTCGGCGACGATACCGCCCTGGTCAGCGGTGGAGATCGCATCCAGGAGCTGGGAGAAGCGATCCCCTTCTCGACGCGCGACAAGCTGAGCCCCGAGTTGCGCTCCCGCGCCCGAGGCACTCAAGTCTATCTGGTGGAACTTCACCCCGACGTCCAACGAGCCGACGCCGAACTGTTGGCTTTGCGGATGGGTTTGCAGATCGTGCCGCATCCCGATTTGGCGCCTCACCACATTTTGGTGCGCGGGAACCTACGCAAGATCATGAGTCTCGCCGATGAGGACGAGATCGCTTATGTCCTCCCGGCTGCAGACGATCTGATCTTTGGCCTGCATGTGCAACCCTGCGCTGCTCTCACGGGTTCGAGCGGGTTCATTGGCCAGTACATCGCAACGATTGGCGACGGCTGGGACGGCCCCGGATTAGGCTCAGCGAACCTTTCCTGGAAGCTGACGCAGGCCACCGGACAACTATCGCCCGAGCTTGTCGACGATGCCATCAAGCGTGCATTGGCAGAGTGGTCACGGGTAGTAAAGATCAATTTCAGCGCCGCTGGGAGTGCGACCGCCGAGCGTACGTTGAACATCCTCTGGGCCACGGGAAGCCACGGCGATTCTATTCCTTTCGATGGCCGTGGCAACGTGCTCGCGCACACGTTCTATCCGCCTCCGAGCAACACCGAGCCTCTTGCCGGCGATCTCCACTTCGATGACCAGGAGCCATGGAATATCGGAGCCGACATCGACGTGTTCAGCGTCGTGTTGCACGAACTTGGTCACGCTCTCGGACTGGGACACGGGGACACGCCTGGTTCCGTCATGTACCCCTACTATCAGCGGGTGAACCAGTTGACCTCGGAGGACATCGTGTCCATTCGCAGACTGTATGCGTCCGGAAGCGGAGTCGTGTCGGACAACCCGGCGGCAACATCTCCGAGCAACCCGACTCCGGTCGTCCCAACTACGCCGACTTCACCACCTCCGCCGACTACGCCGGCACCTCCGTCACCCGGACCCTCGACACCATCTGCACCAACAGACGACACTCAGCCGCCCTCGCTATTCATCCGTACGCCCGCGTCCACCTCTACGACAACGCGAAACGCTTCGATCACCGTTGCCGGTACAGCAACCGACAACATCGGAGTGGTCGAGGTTAGCTGGTCGACGTCCACAGGCAAGTCGGGCGTCGCTACCGGTACATCGTCCTGGCAAGCGAGTGTGCCTCTACTCGTAGGTGACAACCGCCTGACGGTGCGCGCAAAGGATGCGGCCGGCAACGTGGTGTCCCGGTACGCATCCGTTCGCAGGATTCAATGACAGCGCGCTAGCGGTCGTTGAAAACGCCCCCGCCGTTACGATTGCGCTGGTTGCGATTATTCGACCGCAGCTCATCGATGGTGTTCAGGATGAACTGGCGGTCCTGCTGGCGCAGATTCGCACCATTCGCCACGTACCGAATGTCCT
>DASQVJ010000052.1:0-2990 GCA_035640835.1 Bryobacteraceae bacterium | reverse complement strand
GCGCACTCGCGATCTGCTGCGTGGAGAGCGGTTCGTCGGTTACGTAGACGATGGCTTCGAGAATGGCAAGAGTGGTGGCGTCCGAGAACTCGTCGTCGAGCGGCTCTCGAAGCGTGAGCTGCTCGGCGTCAAGATCAGTGGCGGGCTCAGCAGCAGGCTCGGCGACGGGCTGAGTCGCAGCTCCAGCCGCAGGCTCATGGTGGTCGCTCTCAGGCTCCTCAGGCTCAACCTTCTCGCCAGCTGGCGGTGCCGGTTTTGGCTCCCCGGCTGGGCCATGCGACTCCTCGCCCGTCTCCGGGACGGGTATGGTTTGTTCTTCTTCCATCTGTCTCTACTTGTATTCTTCCTCGACTGCGGCGAGTTGATCGTCAGGGACCGCGCTGTCAAAGTGCCGCGCTCGCTTGATCGCGATGTCGCCAAAAGCATCCGCCTGTTCCAGTTCGATGGCTTGACGCTTGACCAGTTCCAGGATCGCAAGAAACAAGCAGAGCATCGCGCGACGGCTACTCTGCTTCTCGAAGAGCTCGACGGCCGAGAGTGACTGGTCGGGTCGACTCTTTTCGAGGGCGCCCCTTAAGAACCGGATCATATCCGGAACCGTGACTTCTTCCTGCGAGAGCTCGAGAGTGGGACGGATCTTGGCGCGTTCCAGGACCGCCTGGAACGTTTTCACAAGGTCGAAGAGCGTGACGTCGAGACCCGGTGATTGTTCCTGTTCCTCTTCTAAAAAGCGCCGGATTTGGGGATTCGACCACATCGCCTCCTCGAGCATTCGCTTCTGCTGCAACATTTCGGCCGCGTTCTTGTAACGTTCATACTCGAGCAGCCTTTCTACGAGTTCCTGGCGCGGATCCTCTTCCTGCAGCACTTCCTCCAGCTCGGGATTTCGCGGCAACAGGGTCTTGGACTTGATGTGGATCAAAGTTGCGGCCATGTACACGAACTCGGAACCGAGCTCGATGTCGAGAGCCGTGGCGCGCTCCATGTACTCCATGTACTGTGCCGTGATGGAGGCGATCGGAATATCGTAGATGTTGATTTTCTGCTTACGAATCAGGTCGAGGAGCAGATCGAGCGGGCCCTCGTACTGTTCGAGCTGAAAATTCAATGGAGACGACACAACCTTCCCAAGTTAACACGTACGAAACACGTCGCCTTCCCGCTTCAGGTCCGCATAGGGCGGCTGAAGCCCTGCAGCTGGTAACGGTTTAGAAGCGCCGACAGGTCCGCGATCACCTTCGGCTCTTGTTTGAAGAGGTTCGTCGTTTCACCGGGATCGGAGGCGAGGTTGAAGAGCTGTCCCGTCACGCCCGAGGCATCAGCAGGGAGTGTCTTCGGTTCGCTGAAGCCTCCACTTCCAAGACCGAGCGCGAGTTTCCAAGGGCCTTGGCGAATGGCGAACATGCCCTCGCTCGAGTGGTGGACCACCGCCTCGCGCAACGGACCCTTCTTTACTCCGGTCAGTGCGGGCATGAGACTAAAGCTGTCCTCCGCGGCATTGCGTAGGAGCTTCGCGCCGATGACATCAGCAACCGTGGCCGCAAGGTCGGTCAGACACCCAAGCTGATTGGACACGCCGCCGGGTTTGATATGTCCTGGCCAGCGCGCGAGAAACGGGATTCGATGC
This sequence comes from Bryobacteraceae bacterium, assembly GCA_035640835.1. Lineage (GTDB taxonomy): Bacteria > Acidobacteriota > Terriglobia > Bryobacterales > Bryobacteraceae > DASQVJ01. The sequence continues at coordinate 1,363 of DASQVJ010000052.1, read as the reverse complement.
CCGGCTTCCCAGATGTCCGCCTTCATACCCCGCCAGGACGCATTCGCGCGGTGGGGGAAGCGCTGCTGATCGTCGGGCGTCCAGTGAGCACCGTTGTCGCTGGTGATAAATACCAGCGTGTTCGACGACAGCTTGTTTTCATCCAGTGCTCCAAGCACCGCACCGATAACCGCGTCGGTTTGGGCGACAAAGTCACCGTAGTCGCCGGCTTTTGAACGGCCTCGGAAGGCTTTGCCCGGGACCCAAGGAGTGTGTGGAGCCGTGAGAGGAAGGTACAGAAAGAATGGCTTCCTCGCCTCTCGACGTGTTGCGATAAAGTGTACGGCACGCTGCTCGAGCGTGGGCAGCACCTCCTCGATCTTGAAGCCCGGGGCAATTGGCCCAGGACGCCAGAATACGCCGCGCGGGCTGTTCTGGCCGGGCGTGGTCCCTGTTGGTCGTTCGAATGCGTGGTCGTTGTCAATGTAGACGTACGGCTCCATGTCCAACGAGGCTGGAATTCCGAAGTAGCTGTCAAAGCCATGATCGAGTGGCCCAGGGCTGAACCGCCCGGAGTAGTCGACTTTCTCCGCGGTTCCAAGTCCCAGATGCCACTTGCCGATGCCCGCCGTGGTGTAGCCGTATTTCTGCAGCAGGGCCGGTACCGTGAGGCGTCCCGGTTCGATCAGGTTGGGCGAGTAGCCCCAGAGAACGCCTTTCTTGAGTTGTGTTCGCCAGCAATATCGTCCGGTCAGGATGCCGTAGCGTGTCGGTGTGCAAACCGATGAAGGCGAGTGCATATCGGTGAAGCGAACCCCTTGCGTCGCAAAGCGGTCGAGGTTCGGTGTGGGGATCGCGGACGAAGGGTTGTAGCAGCTGAGATCGCCCCAGCCGAGATCGTCGGCAAGGATGTACAAGATGTTGGGACTTGGCGTAGCAGCTTCGATCGAGGCCGCCAGCGATCCGGCCAGCAGGCTCCGGCGCGATATCGTACGCATGGTTTCGACCATTATCTACAAGCTCACCCCAGATAATAGAAGCTTCGAATGATCAAGACCATCATCTTCGACCTGGGCCGGGTGATTGTGCCGTTTGATTTCACGCGTTCTTATAACCGCCTGAGTCCGTTGTGCGGGCTCACGCACGAGCAGATTCCGGAAAAGCTTCGGCCGACAGGGCTGGTGCAGAAATTTGAGTCGGGCGAGATCGAGCCGGAGGACTTCGTCCGCGAGTTCTCGAAAGTGTTGAACGTGGACCTGGAGTACGCCGATTTCTGCGACATCTGGAGCAGCATCTTCCTGCCCGAAACCCTGATCTCCGATGACTTTGTGGAGGCCTTGCGAAGGCGCCATCGGGTGCTGCTGTTATCAAATACCAATGCGAT
>DASQVJ010000051.1:0-3878 GCA_035640835.1 Bryobacteraceae bacterium | reverse complement strand
GGAACGCCATTACTCGCGCATTCGCTCCGTTTGATGCCTCGGTGGTGGCCTCTGTACAGGCAAGCCAGTCGAACACTCCATCCTACAGTGCTCTTGAAGGAGCGCAGAGACTTAGTCAGTTCCGAGAACCGGTACGCTTCTTGTTCCAACAGACGCTCGAGAGCGGCGCCGAGTACAATGTGGGCTTCGAAGCATCCAAATTTTCAAGTAACAACCGCTTTGCAATCTTCAATCCAGTCCTGAACGCCAACATCACCTTCGGTTTCACCCAGCCTTTGCTCCGGAATCGGGGAAGGTACGTGAATCGATTGCCAATTCTGATTGCGCGGACCCAATACAACGTCAGCCGATTCGCGCTCGAACACCAACTCAATCGGATTCTCGAAGACGCACAAAATGCATACTGGACCGTTGTACAGGCCCGGGAGAACTTGCGTGTACAGGAAAGGTCGCTCGAGTCGCTCAGTGCCGTTCTAAAACGGCACAAGCGAGAACTGGAACTGGGAGAGATAGCGCCGGTTGACATCTATGAGTCGGAGCAGGCGCATGCCGCTCGAGAGCTCTCTGTCACTGAGGCGCGCCATCGTCTCGAGCAAGCTGAGAACGAGTTGCGCCGAAGCATGGCTATAGACCTCCATCCCACATTTCAGAACGTCCCCATCGTGCTGACCGAACCTCTGTCGCCGGCACAACAGCAGGTATTCGATCGTGAGGAGTGGGTGCGACTTGCACTTCAAAAGCGACCCGACCTTAAAGCGAGCGATCTGGTTTTGTCCGTCGATGACATGCTGTTCCGTCAAAGCAAGAACGCTTTGCTTCCGGACGTTTCCATAAATGCAGCGTATACGTCTGCTGGACGAGGCGGCCAGTTTATTCAGCGATCTCAGGTGTTCGGATCGGACGATGCAGTCGGCCAAATCGTTCGGACAATACCCGGAGGTTTGGGTGATGCTCTCACGCAGTTGTTTGGATTCGGGTTCCCAACATACAGCTTTGCACTCACGGCGCGGCTGCCGATCCGTGACCGGCGCGCTGCAGCCGACTTGGCGGATGCCACGGTTTCCAAGCGCCTCAACACCCTGCGGATCCGTGCGATTCAGCAGCAGATTCGTCTCGACGTCTTGAATGCTGTGAGTCGCATTGAACGCAGTCGCGCGACGCTGAGGCTTGCGCAGACTTCCGTAGATATAGCGAAAAGCCGCGTTGAGGCTGAGCAATTGAAGTACACGCGCGGGGTTACAACCATCTTTTTTCTTCTCGACGCCCAGACCAGCCTTACAGAGGCCGAAGCGGACCTGGTCGATCGATCGGTGCAGTATCAGCGGGACTTAGCTCGGCTTCATAGCGCTGCTGCTACATCACTCGCCAACTTCGGGATTGTCACTCAATAGGTTTTGTCGCCATCTTGCGTTTGAACCTGGAGGCGGAGCCGGGGAGTAAAGGCGAGAGCTCATCTGGAAGGAGGTTGATCAATGTCATCGGTGGCGTGCGCGTCGGATAGGTGGACGGCTTGGGATGATTTTCTCGAGACCGTCAAAGAGACAGGGTTCATGCAATCGTCCCTGTGGTGTGATTTCTGCGTTTGTCGCGGGTTCGAGTACTTTGGGGCCGTCCTCAAAGATCGAGACGAGATCCTCGGAGGGGCCATTGTGCTAAAGCGCGCTTACTCGGAAGATTCGTGCTTCTACTACATTCAGGACGGGCCGGTGCTTACAAGTGATGATGAGCCGGTCCGTGAGGCAGTTTTCGATGCGTTGTTCGAAGAGCTGAACCGTCGCCGCGAAAGGGAGAACGAAACGGTCAGCCACCTGCGAATTGAGCCACGATGGACCCGAATGCCGGAGTTTCTGTCGAATTTTCGTTTGGCGCCTGATGATGACGACTACATCGAGCCCAGACGCACGTTGTACGTAGATCTACGAAACTCTGAAGCAGCAATCTTGGGGCAGATGAAACCGAAGGGCCGGTATAACGTCCGGCTTGCGGCTAAGCACGGCGTTTCTGTGGTGCAAGACACGTCCGAGTCAGGCCTCGCGGACTTCCTCCGAATCTATCGTGAGACGGCGAGCCGACATGAAATCCATGCCAAACCGCAGGCATATTTCGCGACGCTCTTCTCTATGTTTTCGCCCAGCGGCAGAGCGAGGATCTTCTTTGCGGAGTATCGCGGCGCACGCGTGGCTTCGGCGCTTGTGATGTACTTCGGACGCCGCGCCACTTACTTCTTCGGCGGGTCACTGCATACGCACCGGAACGTCATGGCCCCGTACTTGCTTCACTTCGAGATCATGAGGTCTGCCAAGGCGGCAGGTTACGAATGGTATGACATGTGGGGGATAGCGGCGGCAGACGACACGGACGATCCGTGGTACGACATAAGTCTGTTCAAGCGCAAGTTCGGTGGAGTTGAGATCGAATTGGTACCGACTCTCGACTACGTTTACGACGAAGATGCTTATTCCCGCTATCTGCACCCGGAGTGCGAGGAGTAGGGGGAACGACGCCGCTTCTTCGATGGAGTTGAATCAGTGCGCCGTCAGAGTGAACGTCTCAGAACCATGGCATATTGAGCTTTCCACACCAGAGATGATCGCCTGTTTATCGTAGTGTTACGCACCTAAGACGCAGTCTGTCGCGATCTGCAGAAGAATGCCGCATACGCCCAAATGCTACGCGTCGCAGCCATTCCATTCAGAATAAAAACGCTGCATACCAGTTGCGAACAGAGTTTCGTAATCCTTCGGATCCCCTAGTAGCGGGTGAAAGCTCCGTCAATTAAAGTGTGCCCCAGGCGCCGGGGTATCTGGAACCGAGGTTTGCTGATTCAGGGTACTTAAAATTGGCATTCTTTCGTAAGATCCCGGACCTTGGGTGGTGTGATTGCGAGAAAGCAGCGTCCACAACCTCTTTGGGCGATGGCGTTCTCGGCCATGGGAATTGCTAATTCTCTCGCCAAGACGCTGAGCTCGCAAAGAACGGAATCCAGCCAAGACATAGGATCGAGGGCATGGCGAACATCCAAGTCGTCTTCATCGGGGATCGCACAGGAAAGGACGCAAGTCTTCAGTGGCAGGAAGATCAACGGCCAATTTCAGTTCGACCGCGACAAGAGGGGCTGTGGCGGAGCTCCGCGGGGAGCGCGAGTGACGCGAACACGCCAGAGGTCTGCACCCTTGCCCAACCATTACGGCCGCGAGCGTCGTCGTCTCATATGTTGTCCGTCGCGAGCCGACGCCCTGAAAGGCGAACCAGTTCCTCGGCACGTTCACGCGCTTCCTTCAGACCGGGTGTCGCTGACTCGTTAAGCGATCGTTGCACCTGAAACACGGCGTTTTCTGGAAACTGGTGCAGTTTTCTTCGGAGCCACTCCTGATCGCCGGGTCCGTATTGCGCGACGGTATAGTTCCATCCTGTCGAAAATTGAGGCGTGACGTCGATGCGGATGGGACTCTTTGCGGCGGCAATCCAGCCGCTCACCTCTGAGCGGCACGAATCCGTGCTGCATAGGTCCAGCAACTTCGTAAGGCCAGCGTGCTGAAGGGTCCACGCGTCTGCCTGGGCGAGCGCAATGCGCAGAGCACGTTCCAATTGCACGCCTTCCTGACCGGTCTTCTGCTTGAGCTCTGACTCGCGTTCTTTCCACCACGAACGGAAGTACTCCATCGTCTCCCAGAGTGGCTTCTGCGCGTCTACAGAACCGAACTTTCCAAGTGTCTCGGCTGCTCCTCGCTTCACGGCAACGATCGGACTGGGCAGCGACGCAATGGCGAGACGTTCGAGCGCAGGACTCCATGCCCAGCGGCCGAGTCCGAGGAACTGGAATCCAATGTCGTAACAGGCAGGAGGCAGGGGTGCTCTCGCGAACTGCTCGCGCAGCA
>DASQVJ010000050.1:0-4442 GCA_035640835.1 Bryobacteraceae bacterium | reverse complement strand
CGCCCCGGCAAAGTGGTGATGCCCCCAGCCGACTACAAGTTCAGCTACCTGGGCCTGGTTACCGAAATCGTGAAGTTCTTCGAGACGAAGAAGCCGTCGATCGACGAGGAAGAAACACTCGAGATGTTCCAGATGATGGACGCCGCACAGCGAAGCAAAGCTGCGGGCGGCGCTCCCATGAAGCTTCGATAGCAACGGGTCCGCTAAACTGAGGAGTTTATGTCTAAACTTCTCGAGGGTAAGAATGCCCTCGTTCTGGGCATCGCCAATCGCTGGAGCCTCGCGTATGCAATCGCCAAGAGCTTCGTGCAAGAGGACGCGAACCTCATCCTCACATATCAGGGCGAACGGCAGAAGTTGACGGTCGAAGAGCTCGCGGAGGAGTTGAAGCCGGGTACAACTGTGCGGCCTTGCAACGTCACCAAGCCGGAGGAGGTGGAGGCGCTCGTGACCGCGTTGCGAGAAGGTCCCGGCCGCATCGACACGCTGGTCCACAGCATCGCCTTCGCGAATCCGGAAGACCTTCGCCGTCCTTTCATCGAAACTTCGAAGGACGGTTTTCTGCTTGCGCACGAGGTGAGTGTCTACTCCCTGGTAGCAGTCGCCAAAGCGGTTGCACCTTTGATGACCGAAGGCGGCTCCATCATCACCTTGAGCTATCTCGGCGCAGTGCGCGTGCTTCCGAACTACAACGTGATGGGCGTTGCGAAGGCGGCTTTGGAGTCGACGGTGCGCTACCTTGCTCACGATCTGGGCTCCTCGAACGTTCGAGTCAATGCGATCTCCTCCGGCCCGATAAAGACGGCTTCCGCAAGGGGCATTAAAGATCTATCCAAGATGTTGGACTCCGTGGCCGCACACTCTCCCCTTCGGCGTAACACGGATCCCGCCGAAGTCGCCGACACTGCCTTATTCCTGGCAAGCCACCTCGGTCGCGGCGTCACCGGCAACGTGATCTACGTAGACGCCGGGTATCACATCATGGGTATTTAGCGGCTAATCGGCTGCCCTCCCTCGTCGGATGGCGCTAATGCTGACCGAGCCTTTATTTGCTCTCGCTGTCGTTTGGGCGATCGACACGCTGCCGCTCATTGGCTCTGACCTGTCCGTTTGAGCCAGGCGCAAAAGCGCGGTGACGTTCACATGCTGTTCAAGAGGGTGATGAAGATTTAAGCTCTCATTCACCTCGTACTGATTGCGCCGGCCTTGCTTCCTGCTTGAAAGATAGCCGGAAGCGATGAGGTCGGCGACAATCCGCTGCGCTGCACGCTCGGTGATGCCCACCTTTCCCGCCAGGTCGCGCAAACGGATCCCCAGATCGCCCGATATGCACAGCAGCACGTGTGCATGGTTCGTTAAGAACTTCCAGCCTTCCACGCCAAATACTATACGTTTTTCGAATGCATCAAACCGCTTGTCGTATGCAAGCCAGAATCACAAGGCGAACGCAGCCCGAAGAAAGTAGCTGAGTACGGTGCAGCCGCATCTAAGTTAGTGATGGAAGGACGCTGCCCCGTCTGCCGAAGCAAGTCGTTCGTGACGGTTGCTCCCGAAGCGAGGATCGCACAGGAAATACGACTACGCTCGAAGTTCGTCCTCCGACGGATGCACTACAAGCCTAAGCCGACCGAAGTAAAAGATCTCCTCGATTTCATGCATGACAAGCCGGCTCCAATCGCAAAGTGCTCGGGATGCGGTCTGTTAATTCGGCACGAGAATGCCGTCGCGAACGGAGACGACTACGAGGAAGATCCGAACGACTTCGATCTCATGCGGCACGTCTACCCGCGTTATTTGGAGGCCTTCCAGCTTCACGAGCGCGCCTACAGGCCTCTGCTGCGGCCGCATGCTGAAGTCGTCGAACTGGGCTTTCACCTGGGCGCGTTCCTGCAAGCCGCCGAGGAATGGAACTGGAGGCCCACCGGATTCGACGTCGGAGAGGACACTACCGTATTCGCCCGGGGCTTAGGGCTCAACGTCCGGCGTCGGTTTATCGAGGATGTGTCGCTCGGATCATCGGTTCTCGATGCCGTCTTCATCTGGAACTGCTTTGAGCAACTGCCGGAACCCCGACCCTTGCTCGCCAACGTACATAAGGCGCTGCGACGTTCGGGTCTCCTCATAATTCGAGTGCCAAGCGGCGCAGCGTACCAGAAGCTCCATGTTTCGAACGGGGCTCATCGAAAGGTGCTTGCTTACAACAACCTGCTCGGCTTCCCCTATTTGTACGGCTACTCCGATCACACCCTGCACCGGCTGCTGACCAGTACCGGATTCGCACCTCACGCGAGATTCGGCTCCGAATTGGTGACAATGCCCTTCCCCGACCTCCCGTCCAAGCTGGAGCAAGAGCAGAAGGCGGTAAGTGCATTCACACAAGCTGCAAACGGCGGCATCGATGCACCCTGGATCGAGCTGGTCTATCGAAAGGCCACAGCGCGTGACGCTCTCGACGCCAGCCGAAAGCCCCTCGTCACCACAGAGAGCGCGATCTTCATCCCACGAGCAGGCTAGTGCCGTGCTGCAAAATGAGCTCATGGCTCGAACTTTGAACTTCTCCTTCGCAGGAGAAGCTGTGGTGGTCACCGGAGGAACCAGCGGCATCGGATTGGCAATCGCACAGGATTTCGCGAAAGCCGGAGCTTCCGTTTATGCGACGGGATTGCGCCCCTTTCCGCAGGACGCTTCAGAAATCTGTTTTCGCGAACTCGACGTCCGCGATGAGAGTGCGATCAAAGCCTTCTTCCGCGAAATCGGCGACGTGAGCATCCTGGTGAATGCAGCCGGTGTGATTCGCCGGGATGCGGAGTTCGAGCTTGAAGTCTTCGAAGACGTCGTGAATATCAACTTGATCGGCACCATGCGGATGTGCATGGCTGCACGCCAGGGCCTGGTCGCCCGCAAGGGAGTTGTCGTCAACGTAGCGTCGATGCTCAGCTTCTTCGGCGGCCCTCGAGTGCCCGCGTACACCGCGACCAAGGGCGCGGTGGCGCAATTGACCAAGTCTCTAGCGGTCGCGTGGGCTGCCGACGGGATCCGCGTCAACGCGATTGCTCCTGGTTGGATTGCCACGCCCCTCACGGAAGCTCTGCAGAACAATCCAGAGCGGTCGGCTGGGTTGCTCGGGAGGACACCAATGGCTCGCTGGGGCAAGCCGGACGAAGTTAGCCCGACGGTGTTATTCTTGTGTTCCGACGCGGCGAGCTTCCTCACAGGATGCATTCTCACTGTGGACGGAGGCTATTCAGCCGCTTAATCTATGGAGGCGTATATCACTTCAACGACAACGCATCCGTTATCGCCTCATCAGATCGTGACCCGGGCGATACCGGAAGACGAACGTGTCTGGGTCCCTCAAGCTCCGAACGTCTGGTTTCGGCCGCTGATGCTGAATACCCTGAACGGGCAATGGTGCAATCTGTTGCGCGTTCGCCGGGCCGGAATCCTTAGCCGGCACCGTCACCCTGCACCCGTCCATGGTTACGTGATCAAAGGCTCCTGGCGGTATCTGGAACACGACTGGGTCGCCCATGCCGGAGACTATGTGTTCGAACCGCCTGGGGAGACCCATACCCTCATGGTCGACTCGGAGACCGAGGAGATGATCACGTTTTTCAACATCTCCGGTTGCATGTACTACGTCGACGAGCAGGGCCGTCACACAGGATTCGAGGACGTTTTCACGAAGATCGATATGTGCCGGCGACACTACGTCGAGGTCGGCTTGGGCGAGGGTTTCGTCGAGCAGTTTGTGCGTTAGGGTACGCGGTGCGAGAGGCGCTTCTTCAGCTTCTCCACCCACTCCATCTGCTCCGGTCTCAGTCGAGCACGTTCGGTCTCAGCAAGGCGTCTCGCGTCCGCGACGCCGCCTTCGCTCGCCAGGCTGAGCCACGCCAAGCCTTGCAGATAGTGATGATCGGCTCCATCCTTTGTCTCCAACAACAGACGGCCAAGCCGGTATTGACAAAGTTCGAACCCTGAATCCGCACACATTTCGTAAAGCTGGCGGGATCGCTCCAGGTCCTTGGGCACGCCTTCTCCGAATTCATGTGCTGCCGCCAGATAGAACTGAGCTGCAGGACTGCCAAGGAGCACGGCATGTCGAATCAGCCCCCACCCTTTTTGCTCATCCTTTGGAAGTAAGTCGCCGGCGAGGTGCAGTCTCCCGATCTCGTACAGAGCCGGACCGTGATTCTTCTGGGCTGCTCGCTGAAAGAGTGTAATCGCCTTTTCGGGATTCTTTGGAACACGCTGGCCGAGCAACGACAGACGTCCAGAAAGCCACAACGCGGGAACGTAATTCTGTTCCACCAGCTTATCCAGACGCTTGATCGCGCGCTGCTTCTGCTCTTCCGATCCATTAGAGAGCCAGCTGAGAATACTGTTGTAAGCGACGCGCCTTCTCTCGTTTCGATCGTCAAACCAAGTTCCCGGGATCCGGT
>DASQVJ010000049.1:0-3103 GCA_035640835.1 Bryobacteraceae bacterium | reverse complement strand
TGCTCGGTCTCGCAGCCTTGAAGGAGACCAGAATCGGCCACCTTTCCGCGCGCCCGTTAAACGGGGGCGTATCCTCGCGCGCCTGCCACTTGGGACCGACGAAGGCACCTACCAGATAGAGGTCCGTCGGACCGAGGAAGGCCCGGCTCTGAAAACGGCAACGGCAAAGGCTCAGATCCTTGATGGCCACACGATCCTGCCCTTCGAGATTGATCCGTCCGATCTTCCCGCTGGTTCCTATTTTGCTGCCATCGGAGGATACGGCAAATCCTGGCGCGTGCGGCCGCTAATCCTGCAGTAGTTCAGACCACCATGTCGCCCGAAAGCCCCGCTCCGGCCCTCGAGCTCGACGGTGAAGCGGACATCCGGCAGGTTGGGCGAGACGGGCTTCCATGACACGCTCAGGTCGGATTTTTCGCCAAGCCACGAGGCGAACTGCTCCGCCGCGCGTTGCTGATCCGGTTGCAGGCCCATGCGGATGCGATCATCTCATTGTCGGGTCGCCCTGGAAGAAACTGGTTTCTCCAGGGCCGCCAAAGCGGGTGCGTATTGAGACGGCGTTAGCTAAAGAAATTGGCGGTGCAGGGAACAGCTGCACCGCCACATTGGGTAACTGCTGACTTCCGACGTTAGAACAGGAGCTTCAGAGCGAGCTGAATCTGTCGCGGGTACCGGTTCTGATCGGAAGCGTCTCGTGGAAAGAACGCGCCGAAGTTCACGTTGTTCGGATTGCGAATGAACTGCTCGCGACCGTAGGAGAACGTGTTCGTCACGTTGAACATTTCCGCGCGGAACTGAAGCCGGAAACGCTCGGTGATCATCGTGCTCTTGTTCACCGAGATGTCCAGATTCGGCGCAGAGTGCAGACGGATCTGGCCGGAGCGCCGAGGAATGATGCGTCCGCCCGTGTATTGAGGAGCATGCAGCCACACTGCTGAGGTGCAGCCTGCCGCAACGGCATAGGGCATCAGCTCGAACGTGCGGGTGCTGTTCCGGTATTGCGCGACGCACGGACTGGCGCCCTGGACCCGATGCTGAATCCAGTTGTCGATCTTCACTTTGGGATCGCCCACCAGCATCAAGCCGCCACCTCCCTCGTCCGTATCGTTATTACGGTACTCCCATGGTCGCCCGGCATCCCAGGAGAAGAAGGGATTCATCTCCCAGCCGCCGATGATGCGTTGCATCACCGCACCCGCACCAGAACCGAACTTCTTACCACGGCCAAACGGCAGTTGCCAGACACCAGCAAACGTGACGCGCCACGGCCGATCCCATAGATACAAGCTCTGCTGTGTCACGCGATCGATCTGGTCCGAATACCCAAATCGCTCGATCTGTTTGGACCATGTGAACGTGCTCAGCACATTCACGCCGCCGCGGAACCGCGTCTGATGCTGCATCTGCAGCGAGTTGAACCACATCGCGCCGGAGTTGTCCCCGCGCATGCGAATTCGGCGAAACTGCGGATACGGTCTCGCAGCATCCCAGCGGCTGACCGTCTCCGGGTCGAACAGTGGGCTGCCTCGGAACGCTTCCACACCTCGGAAGGGATTCGGCACTTGCTCGTTGCAGAAGTTGGGATCGCCGCCGTCAAACGGATTGCAGAGCCGCCGGAAGCTTGCAGATGGCTCGTTATAACCGTCCCACTCCGTCTGGAGGTTTTTAGTGCGGCTTCCCACGTACGACACCTCCAACACCGAGCTGTACGGCAGCTCAAACTGCAACCCCGCCGAGAACTGATGCACGTACGGAGTGACGAAATCCGGGTTGAAGAACGTGATCTCGCGGCCGAGGAAGGTGTTCAGTCCTCCTTGAGCGCCCAGCGGGACCTGAACACCCGACGTGAACGGATTGTTCAAGTGAATGCCGGACGGTGTGCGGCCACCGTTGAGTGAGTTCACAAGCTCGGTGTTCTGATGGAAGCCCTGAAGCACATCGTCGTTAGCCCAGTGGTTGTTCGGGTTGATGTAATACAAACCCCAGCCGGCACGCGCAACAATCCGATTCGTCACCTGATACGCGCCGCCGATGCGCGGCTGGAAGTTGTTGTAGTCGATCTTGGCGGGCAGGTTCGGTGCTCCATTGTCGCCAAGGAATGTCAAACCACCGCGGATCTGCTTGGCCGTGAGATTCCCTGTGTTGATCTGGTTCGCGTAATTTGGAGTCGCCGATGGATCAAAGATGTAGTTTCCGCGGAGGTACCGTTCTCTCGGAGGCGTGTTAACGTCCCAGCGCAGACCGAGATTCAAAGTAAGCCGCCGGCTCACTTTCCAGTCGTCCTGGAAATAGGGAGCGACGTAATGGCCGCCCCAGATCGGAAGCTGCCGGTATTGAACCTGACCTTCATCCAGATAGCCGAGCAGAAAATCCGCAATCGGATGTCCGCTGAGCGGATCATCCTGATCCCAACGCTCGCGCGTCCAGCGCCGGGTCGAACGTAGCCGAAGTACATCGCCACGGTCCTGGCGTGAGTACTGCGTAAACCGGTAATCCGTTCCCATCTTGAAGGAGTGCGCTCCCACAATCCAGGTCAGGTTGGGGTGTATGGCGTACGTGTTGGTCGTGTTGCCACCGGGATAACGGCCCAGGTTCGGATAGTCAAACGCTCCCCGAAACTCGAATCTCGGGAAATGACCGGCGACAGGCAAGGCTCCGATCAGCGAGGGAGGTAGTCCGAGCGTCCTCGCATCAAAATCCTGCGCCGCCACAGAGTTCGACTTCTCGATAAAGCGGTTGTACGATCCGCGAACATTCAGGATCAATGTGCTGGTCAGCGTGCTGACCCAGTCCGCGGTCACGTGATCGTTGATTCGCTGGAACGGCAACTGGCAGCACTCTCCCGGCCCGACAACACTGTTTTCGTTTCGCATTTCGGTGCGATCGTTCGAGGCATGCCGGAAGAACATGCGGTGACGAGAACCGAAGTTGGCGTCGAACTTAAACAGCAGATTGTAGAACCGGTCGCGTGCAACGTTCTCGCCATTGAAGAAGTTGTTTTCACCATAGGTGCGGCCGGGAGAAGTCGCGTTGGGCTGCGGGAAGAACTTCAGTACGTTGAGAGCCGTCGGGTTCAATCGGTTTGCCGGTATTTGATTATTGG
>DASQVJ010000048.1:0-5751 GCA_035640835.1 Bryobacteraceae bacterium | reverse complement strand
AGGCGGTGGGAGTACATCGTAAAGCGCTTGTGTTATTAGCTTTGTGTCCTCTATTCAGTTGCGGGAAGGCGAACGCTCTGGACGAGACTCGCCGGCTTGCTGAGATCCTTGGCTGGCGCGAGGGCGCGATGGTCGCGGATGTTGGTGCGGGCGGGGGCAAAATGGCTCGAGCCGCGGCCGAGATCGTGGGGCGATCAGGTACCGTCTTCGCCACGGAGATCGGGCGTAGCAAAGTCGAGCGGCTTCGGAAGCGGCTGAGATCGCAGGCGAATATTCGGGTGCTCGAAGGGCTTGAAAACTCGACGGGTTTGCCAAAATCGTGCTGTGAATTCATCTATTTGCGAGGCGTTTATCACCACATCAAGGAGCCGTCCACGTTTAATGCCAGCTTGAAGGAGGCGCTGAGACCGGGAGGGCGGTTGGCGATTATCGATTTTCCGCCCAAGCGGTTTCTGACGTGGTTCTTTCCTGTGAGAGGTGTGCCGGCGAATCGGGGCGGGCACGGCATCCCGGTCGAGGTTGTCGTGCAGGAACTCCGGGATGCAGGTTTCGAGATCGAGCAGCGGTTGCCGCATTGGCCCGGCGGGCAGTACGTCGTGGTAGCCCGGAAACCAGGTTGAGGGAAGCCGTGACGTTCAACTGCCTGTTTTATTTTAGAGTTTTGTTGGTCGAGCCTTTTATTGCCGCCATTTTACTCAGCAATACACTTGACAACGTGAAACCCTGAATTCAGGCAAATCGTAATTGCCTCTTTGGTGGGTCTCCCTGGCGCACTCACAAAAGACGATTCTTTGATCCAATTTAGGAAATACGCGAAGTCTCTCGTTATTTTTGATATTTCTGCTGGGATCAGGCTTCCCTGTGAAGGCTAACACTGATCGAAGTCTTCGACATACGGTCCGCGCCGGATCACCGAACGCCTCTGCAGTTGATCCTGTTGGCCTTCTAACGACCTATAAATCCACTTGGCACAGGGTTGTCCTAATCCAGCGATCGTCTCACTCGCATACGACGGATCTGTGATCGATTCAGGGCGGTATACCGATTACTAACGGATTTTAGCCGTCCAATATTGTAAGTTAGTCGACGCCACCGTTACTTCGTTCTTCGGCTTCCCGTAGCGATTTGCTACGCGGTTGTCATGAATTACTCATCCTTGAGTCAGATTCTCCTGTTTCCCAACAGGAGCTCCCACGTGCATCGGCTTTTATGTTTTGCGCTTTTGTACTGCTCTATCTCCGTATCTGCTCTGGCACACTTTGAGTACGCTGAGGTTCTTGGCACAATTCGCGACTCAACGGGCGCCGTAGTGGTTGGCGCGCAAGTCAGTATCCGGAGCGTCGAAACCAACATTGATAGAGCTGCGACGACCAATGAAGAAGGCGTGTATGCGTTTGCCGCGCTCCGGATCGGCGCCTATGAGGTCAGGGTGCAGCACCCCGGTTTTAGAACGGCGCAGGCGAGCATACCTGCACTCCGCGTAGGCGATCGCCTCCGGCTCGATATTACGCTCGAAACCGGGCAGATTTCGGAGCAAGTCACCGTGCTCGGCGAGGCTACGCCGTTGCTCGAGACGGACACAAGCTCGCGCGGGCAGGTAATCGGCCTTACACAGATTCGAGAACTCCCGCTGAACAAACGCGATTACACACAGCTTGCGCTGCTCGCCCCTGGCACAACCGTCAATCAGCGTCAGCGCATCGGAGGCGCGATCAACATCAACGGAAATCGCGCTCTGCAGAACAACTTCCTGCTCGATGGCCTGGACAACAACTCGAACGCTACGAGCTTTCGTGGAGAGCGCGTGGACGTAGTGCGGCCCTCGGTAGACGCTGTTGCGGAGTTCAAGGTACAAACCAACAGCTACTCCGCAGAGTACGGCCGGAGCGCCGGCGGTGTTGTCAACGTCACCATTAAGAGCGGGAGCAACAACTTTCGTGGAACCGTGTGGGAATTCTTCCGCAACGACAAGCTGGATGCCAAGGGCTGGACACCGACCGTTGATGGCAATAAGCCCAAGCTCCGCTTCAATCAGTTTGGCGGCAATCTGGGTGGCCCGATCCTGAGAGACCGGACGTTTTTCTTCGTCAACTACGAGGGCGAGCGGGAACGTCAGGGTACGACCTATACGCGGATTGTTCCGACACCTGAGTTGCAACAGGGCAACTTCAACAACGTTCCGATCACCGGCGCGCTCCGGATCATGCCTGTCGATCCGACAACGGGCACTCCCTTCCCCAACGGCATCATCCCGTCAAACCGCTTCGATCCTGTAGCCGTCCGCATCCTCAATGATCCGAACTTTCCAAAACCCAGCAACGTCGCAGCACTGCCGATTCCCGGTCTGTATCTGAATACGGTAACCAACACAAACCGTACCGACAAATTCGATGTTCGCGGCGACCACTACTTCAGCGAGGCGGTACGCATCTTTGCGCGCTACTCTTACTCCGATCTCGAGATCTTCCGCCCCGGTCCGATCCCCGGATATGTTGAAAGTTCGAACAACGACGGCTTCGGCACCACCGCGACAAAGGCGCATCATGCCGTCCTGTCGCCCACATGGACTCTGAATCCCACCACCATCTCCGAATTCCGGCTCGGCTTTACGAGACTCAATGCTGCTGTGCAACCGCCAAACTTCGGCTCCCCCAGCGCTACGGAGCTCCTTGGAATTCCCAATCTTCCAAACAATCCGAACATCAATGGGGGATGGCCGAAGTTCCTCTTCGATGGCATGGACGCATTCGGGCGTCACACCTCAACGCCGCAGTTCCAGGTTCCGAACGTCTACATCCTGGCGAATTCCTGGAGCCTGCAGCGCTCGCGTCACTCCATTCGAACCGGCTTCGAGAAGCAGTACATACAGACAGCCGTGCAGGATCTCTCTGCGCTGATTGGGACCTTCCGTTTCTCGCAGAATGTGTTTACCAACAACCCGTGGGGTGACTTCCTGCTCGGTCTTCCGGCAACGCACTCGCAGACATCCCATTCCGTGTTGTACAACCGCAAAGATCTTACATTCCTGTATTTCCAGGATGATTTCCGCGTCTCCTCAAAGCTCACTCTGAATCTGGGCGTTCGATACGAATACGGCAGGCCGATCGTAGAAAAATACAATCACCTCGCGAACTTCATCCCGTCCACTGGTGAACGTCTCCTCGCGAAGGACGGCGATACGTTTTCACGGGCGCTCGTCAAGCCCGACCGGAATGACTGGTCACCGCGCATCGGGCTCGCATGGACTGCGATGAACAGGCTCGTCATTCGAGCCGGTTATGGCACCTTCTACAACTTCACGAACCGCCAGGGGCGCGAAGGCCTGCTCGGTATGAACGCACCGTTCGTGATCGACCTGGTGCGTACCCAGAATCGCTCCACTCCGGCTGCGGACCTGATCACGCTGCGAGGCGGGCCGCCGGCAAACTATCTGGCGACCGCCACGGTGCGAGATCAGATTCTCCGAGGCAATGACCCCACAATGTCCAACGGGCTGGTACATCAGTGGAATTTCACGACTCAGTACGAACTGATGCCCAACCTGCTCTTTGAAGTTGGCTATGTGGGAAATCGCGGTCTCTCCCTCACACGCTTCTATAACGCCAACCAGGCACGCGTGCCCGGGCCTCCATCGCTCGCCGAGCGTCGCCCCTTTCCCGCTTACAACGACATCCAGTACATGGATTCCGGCGGTTCAAGCACATATCACAGCCTCCAGACCCGGCTCGAAAAACGATGGTCGGGCGGGTTGAGCCTCCTGCACTCGTTCACCTGGGGGCGTGTGCTGACGAACTCCCCGAACTGGGGCGACGGCGGCGCCTCGGCGCAGGACGCGTACAACTTTGAAAACGAGTGGGGTCCGGATGTCATGAGCGTCAAATTCAACTCGGTCGCGAGCTGGATTTATCAACTGCCGTTCGGCCGCGGCAGGCGCTTCGGTTCCAGTTTGCCGCGCGTTGCCGATGCTGTTCTCGGCGGTTGGGAAGTCGGTGGAATCTGGACGCTCCGTTCCGGTCTGATCAACACGGTCACCAGCGCCGAGTGCGGCGTGAACTGCCAGATGGGCAGCGCCGAGCGTGCGCAGCGAGCCGATGTCGTCCCCGGCCAGTCAATCGAGACCGATTCGCCCAACAGCTTTCGCTGGTTCAACACGGGCGCGTTCCGTCCGGCCGCAACGCCATACGGCACAGCAGGCCGCGGGACGGTGTATGGCCCTGGGATGAAGAACTGGGATTTCACGGTCGCGAAAGACTGGCGCGTCACCGAGCAATCGAGAGTGCAGCTACGCGGCGAATTCTTCAACGCTTTTAATCAGGTGAACCTCGACCAACCAACCACAAATGTCTCGAGTGGCAGCTTTGGCGTGATCACATCGGCTCTGCCAGGTCGCAGCATTCAGCTTGGCCTGAAAGTGTACTTCTGAGATGCGCCTTGCCATACTGCTGTCTCTTCCTGTCGTGTGCGCGGCCCAGTTGGTTGGGCCGCAACCGGACGGGACCATCATGCTCAACACGGGCTGGCGCGTGAAGCCGGCCGGCACGAGCATCGCGCTCAGCACCATGCCGATGTCGCGTGTCCTCTCGCCGGATAAGCAGTTCCTCTATGTGATGAATGGAGGGTATCAGCCGCCCTCAATCTCAGTGGTGGATACGCGCGCTAAGTCCGAGATTCAACGCGTCAACCTGACAAACGCCTGGCGTGGGCTCGCGTTGAATGCCGATGGCAGCGTTCCGTACGCGGCGCTCGGGCCGCTGATGAAGATCTCTCGCTTCCGTGTTTCGAACGGCCGGTTGACCCACGATGGTGATATCGATCTGAGTGTGCAGGCGAAGACCGGCGAGGCGCACATGCTGGGCGACATGGTCATAGCGTCGAGTGGCGAACGCCTGATCGTTGCCGACTCGCCACAGAACAAGGTATTCGTTCTGCGGTTGCCCGCAGGTACCGTGGAGCGTACGATTTCCACAGGCGCCACGCCCTACGCCGTCCTGCTCGATCCCGCTGACCAGGACCTGCTGTGGGTTTCGCATTGGACAGGCTCAAGTGTCGGTGCCTTCTCGATCTCAACCGGTGAGCCGCAGGCCACAATCCCCACCGGACCGCATCCGTCAGAACTCGCCTGGGTAGGCTCTCGGCTCGCTGTGGCCGCCGCGAATACAAATCAGGTCGAGTTTTACGAGAAGCGCAAAGCCGGCTGGCGAGCCACTGAACTTGTGAACCTTGCCTTCACTCCGAAACAACCGGTCGGCATGACGCCAAGCGCTCTGGCACTCTCACCTGACGGCAAGACTCTGTTGACCGTCTGTTCTGATGCAAACACGGTGGCTGTCGTCGACGTCGGAGGCAAGCGCGTCCGAGTCGCCGGATATCTGCCCGCAGGCTGGTATCCAACCGGCGCCACCTGGGTGGACAAGCAGGTGATTGTCCTCAACGGCCGCGGTTCGCGCTCGCTGCCGAATCCGAACGGCCCAAACCCTGTGAAGCGTGTCCCGGGACGTCCGAGTCCTCCCGATCTTCAATACGTGCTCAGGATCCAGACTGGCTCCGCTCAGTTCATTGACCCCTGGGACGATGCTGTTCTCGCCGGGTACACAAAGCTGGTGCAATCCCTCTCGCCGTGGCGCGATGCCTTGCTCACCAACGCAGGCGCTCCGCCGGACAATCCGGTTCCGGACAGACCGGGCGCGCCCTCGCCGATCAAACACGTGATTCTTTTGATGAAAGAGAATCGTACCTATGATCAGGTGCTCG
>DASQVJ010000047.1:0-6346 GCA_035640835.1 Bryobacteraceae bacterium | reverse complement strand
ATAAACAAGTCATAAACAAAACATCAACGATTTCTAAAGGCTTTGAGCCGCGGCCGCGTATGTTCTAGAATCCAGGCGTGCTCGATGGATTGCCAATTCAAAGATTGTTGAACCGGGGAGTGGGCGGGTGACCTCGGCGCGCATACTCGTTGTGGATGACGAGCCTCAAATTCGGCGCGTCATGCGATCGTCTCTCACTTCCGAGGGGTATGAAGTTCACGACGCGCGCACTGGTGAAGCAGCGCTCGAGGAGATTCGAAAGGAGCGCTATGATTTGGTGCTGCTGGACATGAACATGCCTGGGATGGATGGTCTGGAAACATGCAAATTGATCCGGTCATCATCGGAGGTCGCTGTCATCATGCTCACAGTGCGAAACGCTGAAGAGGACAAGATCGCAGCTCTCGACGCCGGAGCCGACGACTATGTGACAAAGCCTTTCAGCATGCCGGAGCTACTCGCCCGTATTCGGGCCAGCCTACGACGAGTTCCCCTGACGGCTGAGTCGTCGACGTCGAAAATTGTGATCGGAGATATGGAGATCAATGTGGCGGCGCGGCGGCTGGCGGTTCGCGCCGTGGACGTGAAGTTGACGCCCAAGGAGTTCGATCTGCTTCTCTATCTCGTTGAGAACGCCGGAGTCCCCATACCCCATGGCAGACTGCTGCAGGCAGTCTGGGGGCCTGATTACGGGCATGAAGTGGAGTATCTTCGAACGTTCGTGAACAGGTTGCGCAAGAAGATCGAGGTTGACCCGGCAAATCCTCGGCATCTGCTGACAGAGCCGTGGGTCGGCTATCGCTTTCAAAGGTGAAGCTCTGCTTCCTGCGAGCGCTTATTAGTTCAGCGAATCGAGTCGCGTCGCTTCAATCCTAATCGTCCGATTCGATCCGGACTCCCTGATCGTGATTGCGCCATTGCTTATGACCACATCCTCAACGCCCGCAAACTTGTCGGGCAACTCGGCAAGGAAGAGGACGTAGCTCATCGACTGACGCTCGTGTGCGCCGATCCAACGAAAAGTCGGCACGCCGAAGAGCTTACCGCGCTCAATGCTTCGCTTCAGTCCCTCCGCAAAGGGTGTCGTCCCAAACTCAATGCCCCTCGTGACAGCCTCGCCGTTCCACGGCTTGTGGGCCATTCTCTGATTCTCCTGAAAGTCGCCGATCCAAGGGCACTCACGGGTGCGGAACAGATAGCCGATCAGGGTGGAGAACCGATTGTTGTACATCGTGAAGTAGTTGATCGGTCGCGCTGGATCCATGAGCACAGCCACGTAAGTTCCCGCTTTCGGCTTCGTTTGAAAAGGGCGCAAGCTCGTGTCCTTGCCGTCCACGCCGACTCCCCGAGGCCAAACAAATTCCGTGTCTGGTTTCAAGGAACTCGACGAGGCAACTCCGCCTGACGTTCGTGCCTTGGTTCCCGATGTATCGAGGAAACTCACACCCGGCTCCGTGAACGGTGGACCAAAGGTCGCATGCTGCATCCAGTTGACGGGACGATCGTAGTCCGCAAGGTTCTCCACCGCTTCTTCGATGTAAGCGACGGACTCGCCAGGCACTAGAGTCACCGCGCGTTCGACCCGAAAGCCGGTCTTCTTGAGCGCAGCACCATACCGGAAGGTCGCGCCGGAGTTCTCAAGGCGATCCCAGGCGACGATCGGTGCCTCACCATGGTTGCCAAGTCCGGCCTTCACCTCCCATTCGGACGAGGGAGGACCGAACGCAGGGAAACACAGCAGATGCCCCATGTACCCGCTCGACAGCCATCGATGCGGGTCGTCCCCATAGATGGCGTTGTGCTTGGCATCCACGTATTCGTAAGGCTCAATCGTCGGATAGTTCGGGATGCGCATAGGGTTGACATTCTTGCGCGGATCCTCTGACAGGAAACGGGCCTCGGCAATGTGCCCGCCGCCCTTCAGCAACGTGAGACGAATCGCATCGTTCTCCAGGACATAACCGCGGCGACCATGGAACATCTCTTCTCTCACGGTCTGAGCGTTCGCAAAGGTCGCCAGCAACAATGTCAAGGTACAAACAGGGCGTCTAGCTGACATTGAAATCCCAACCAAAGCCCGGTCTCTCCGAAGGCCGCATATAAACTCCCTCCGGACCTTTCGAGAGGTTGTACCTTTCCTCCCAAAGCCGATACACCTCTGGCGGCCCACCTGGCGCGGGCATGAACATCTCAGCCCAGGGCGAGTTCGTGGTCGCCATGATGTAGTGGACGGCTTCGCCGAGTCCACCACCATGCGGGATCACGGGGATGTCGTAGGCAGCGGCTAATGCACCGATGCGGCGTAACTCAGTCAAGCCGCCGCACCAATTGATGTCCGGCTGCCAGATGCTTGCCCCATTCTGTTCGAGCAAGTAACGAAAACCGTAGCGAGTGTACTCATGTTCGCCCGTTACGATCCTTGTCGATTGAATCGCCTGATTCAGTCGCCCGAACCCTTCATAGTCGTGTGGTTGTAAGCACTCCTCCATCCAGTACACCTTGTAAGGTTCAAGCATCTGCGCCATCTCGATCGTGTACCGTTCCGTCCACGCCATCCAGCAGTCGAGCATGATGTCGCCATCGGGGCCGAGGAGTTCACGCGTCCGCTTCACCAGGTCCACGTTCTTTCGCATCCCCTCTTTGCCGTCTGCCGGACCATGCGGAATCGCGAGCTTCAGCCTCTTGAATCCGTATTCCAGGTGCTGCTCCACGTCGTTACCGGTACAGTAGGTAGGGATCCGTGGCTTCGTTTCGCCACCGAGCAGTCTGTACACCGGGACATCAAATGCTTTTGCGACGAGATCCCAAAGCGCAAGATCGACACCGCTGATGGCGTGAACCACCGCACCCATGCGTCCGTAGTACATGGTCGATCGCCACATCACGTCCCACAGTCGTTCGATATCGAAGGGATCTTCGCCAATCAGCAGCTTCGTCAGGTGTTTCTCTACAATTGGACCTCCGCCCGGGCCACCGCGGCCGTAGCCTTTTAGTCCTTTATCCGTGCTTATCTCAACCGTGAACGCTCCCAGCGCCGGATCGCTTGTCATGAATAGCGATCGCATCGGCTTGTACTTCGGGTAGATCGACATCGGATTGGCCACTTCGACCCCGCCCGTCGACCAGGACCCCGGTGTCGGTGTGTACGCCGGAGGCGCTTTGCGTGGAGTCGTCTTGACCAGACGAACTCCGGTGACCTTCATCTTGCTCTTCTCGCCTTGTGCGGCGGGTGTTTGTGCGCTTGCTTGCGGCTTGGCGGCCAGCGCTGCCCCGCTTCCGGCAGCCGCCGCTTGGAAGAACGACCGTCGATTCATGTGCCTCCTTTAAGTGGAGTCACTCTATCGCAGAAGGCGGGGTCTGTGCAGAGCCTCGAATCAGGCGGCAGGTTCAGCGGGCGACTCAGCCTGCGGCACTCGAATCCGCGGCGATTGGGCAACGCCCTCAGCAAAGAGGACGTCACGAAGTCTCCGAAGATCATTCAAGAGCCGCGCGCTCCTGCTTACGTGAAACTCGAGTCGCTCCAACTTATACAAGACCAGCAGCAATGCTTCAAGACGCCGCTCGGCTTGCTCGTCACGCGCAAGCTCAATGTCGGATTGCACATCACCGCGGGTCTCGGCTATCGCCTGTTCGAAAAGTTCCACAAACTCCCGAGCGCTCTCGATTGTGTCGAAGGCAGACGCTGGATTCATCACAGGCACTTACCTCTGGCTTACTGAGTATCACTGTATTTTGGCACGATCGGCACCTGAGTCTAGGGTTGAGACGCGTCGATTCGCTCACTTGGGGCGTCTTTGCGCGAAATAACCCAAAGTCGAACGTTCGTACGTCCCCGGCAACGGATTGAACACTTAAGCGACCAAAACTGCGATTTTGAGGGTTAGCCCCATTCGAATCCGCTTCACGCGCACCAGCGCAAATTAGTAGCGCGGTGTATGAAAGATGAGCAGCTCACGTTGGCCTCGCATTTGCATATGTGATGTCGGGGATCAATTCGTGTCCGAGCGAACTTTTGAACTATTCTGCGTCATTCCCTTCGCGGCGTGCATCCCAATCCTGGCCATTCTCAGCACCTTAAGAGACGTGCTGTCAAGGAGGACGAAGAAAGACTCCGCGATGTGGGTCTTGACGTGCCCGGAATTCCACCGCGATGCACTTGTGCAAATCGAGTGCAACGGCGAATCGCGAATTGAAGACTGTTCGTGCGCGAAAATTCATCACTGCAACCAAAGCTGCCTCTCGCGCATCGCCGGAGTTGGCAAACGCAGTAGCCACCCCTTGCATCCCATCGACCGGCCCCGCTGAATGTTGGCCGTTGATGTGCAAGTTTTTTTCTATGACCTCTAGAACCATCGCTCTTTTAGGCCTCGAACGCGCTGAAACTCCAGGATTGGAGCGGCTCGTCGCAGAGTTTGGATGGAATCTTCAGCAACCAGAAAACGTGGCAAGCTTGCAAAAGCTGCGCTCTGATTGTGAAATTGTGGCCGTTCTTTTTAATGCGCAGCGCATGAACCTGGGGTGGGATACCGCCCTGGAAAGGATTCGTACCAGCGTTCCCGAAGCCCTTCCCATTGTCTGCTCACGCCCGGGCGAGTTTTTATCTTGGCCCGACATGGCAACAGCTGGAGCGTTCCATGCACTCCTCTTACCGCTGAAGCTTTCCGAGGTGCGCCAGAGCCTTGGCTTCGTTTCGGCAGCTCGCTCATTCAAACTCGAGATCGTCGGGAACAGGCAATCGCCCGCTGGTGCCCAAAAAGTGCCCGTCGGCTCGGAACCTGCTCGGCTTCGAAAAGCGGCCTCGTAGTCGGGCACCTCGCCCACTGGTATCGGCCACTCGACACGTCGTCAGAACATCAGCTTGAGCGCGAATCGGAACTGCCGTTCGGTATTCAGCGCCGAAGTAATTTCCGTATAGTTATTAAGCGCCCGGATCGACCCATCGGTGTTACGCTGCAACGTGCTGACCGTCCGGCCCGGAAGATTGAACGACGGCGTGTTGGACACGTTAAACGCTTCTGCCCGGAACTGAAGCTTCCACCGTTCTGTAATCGGAAAATCGCGGAACATGCTGGCGTCGAGGTTCGTCAAACCGGGTCCGCGCAAGATGTTCCGACCCGAGTTGCCGAACCGTACCGCCGTTACGGGAGCAAACGCATCGGGATCGAACCAGCTCTCGCCCCGTCCCACTCGGCCCAGCGTTTTGACCTCCGGCTTCACCTGATCGGCCGTCTGTTGATTGCCTGGAGCGTCCACACTCGTGCCGGCCGATTCCACCGTAAAGGGCAATCCCGTCATCTTGCTGAAAACGCCGTTGAGCTGCCATCCACCGGCAATCTTACTGGCGATCCCCGAGTTCAGATATCGCTTTCCTTTTCCGAACGGCAGGGTGTACACGCCGTAGATTTGCAGATTATGTGTGCGATCGAATCCAGCCGTTGCACGATTTCGGTCCCAAAGTTCAGGCCAGTTCCAGGTTAGGCCGGAATCATTGTTATCTGCATAGTTGATTGCCTTCGACCACGTGTACACCAGCCCAAAAACACCACCGTCGGCAAATCGCCTGGTCAGCTGGTTCTGCCAACCGTTGTAATTCGTCGTGTTGAAGGGCATGTACATGTCGATGTTGGCGACACGGCCGAACTGGCGCGCGAGCACTCGTCCATTGTTGCCGCTGCCGGGAACTCCATAGTTGATGTTGTGAACCGCGGTCTGCCGGATTCCGCGCGTGCCCACATAAGCGGTCTGAAAATTAAAGCCCAAGCCGATATCCGACTGGATGGTGAAATTGAAGCTCTGGAAATAGCCGCGGCGGTAGTTCTCAGGCCACGTCAGGGTGCCGACTGTTCGCGGCAGCTCAATACGACCTGAGCTCACATCGGGACCGATGATCGGCGGTAGGCCTGTTCGAAGATCGCCGGCTGCTTGAAACGCAGTCGCCCCACCAATCTGCTGCGAGATCACCGCAGGATAGGAATCCCGCATGCGTCGATAGTTATCGGGATCGATGGAGATGCCGTATCCGGCTCTCACGACCGTTCGTTCCGTGACGCGATAGGCGATGCCGAAACGAGGTGCAAACTGGATTGCGGGAACACTCACGCCTGTGTCTTCTGGAACACCGCCCAGTCCGCCAATCAGCACGACATCGGTCACGGGATCGTATCGCTCTCCGCCTCGGTGATCACGCTTCGCAAAGGGATATCGCTCTAAACGGAATCCAATATTCAGGGTGAGCTTACGATTCACTTGCCACTGATCACGCGCATAGAATCCATAACCAGGCATTCGCACCGCCGACGGGTTGATATTCTGAAGGTCCTTGCCCATGGCTTGGGGCAGTCCGAGC
>DASQVJ010000046.1:0-3745 GCA_035640835.1 Bryobacteraceae bacterium | reverse complement strand
TGAATACGCCGAGCTAATCAAACGATTAGCGCCGTCCGTGAAGGACGTCTCGATCGTGATCCTCATACCGGGAATCGTGAACGGTCGCCCGATGTCAGCTCGAGTCCCGGGGTTTGAAACGGAAAACATCAATATTTCCGGCAATTCGGCGAATGGTTACCAGGTTCAGCCTCGCGAGTTGAGCGAGGGTCGATTCTTCACGGCAGAAGAGTCGAGCCGAGGCGCCCGAGTAGCAGTGATCGGAGCGAATCTGGCTCAGGCGTTGTTCCCGGGAAGCCCGGCCGTAGGGAAGACGTTCTTTGTCGATGGCGGCGAGTTCCAGGTTGTCGGTGTGTTGACTCCGGCAAAGGGTGGCTTCTTTGGCGAGAACGGAATCGACAACCAGATCAGTATTCCGCTTCGCACGGCGGAGATGCGATATCCGCAAGTGGATCGCTACATGCTCGTCATCCAGTCGTACCCGGGCCTTCGCTCACAGGCGTTCGATGAGGTGGAACACCTCATGCGGAAGTTCCGGAAAACGCCGCCCAAGGAGAAGAACGACTTCGACTTGACCACTCCCGACCAGATCATCGCCCAATTCGACCGCATCACCGGACTCATCGGACTTGTTTCGATCGCAATCTCTGCGCTTGGTCTTTTGGTGGGTGGAATCGGTGTGATGAATATCATGCTGGTCAGTGTGACGGAACGAACCCGCGAGATCGGGGTACGCAAGGCGATTGGAGCTCGTCGACTTGATATCGTGTTCCAGTTTTTGATGGAAGCGGTGACGCTCACGGGCATTGGTGGCATCATTGGTATCGTTTTCTCGGTAGCGGTCACCTTCCTCGTAGGTGCACTCGTGCCCTCCTTGCCGTCCGCAGTGCCGGCTTGGGCGGTGATCACAGGATTCGGGGTTTCGGTAATGGTCGGCGTCTTCTTCGGTGTTTGGCCGGCGTTCCAAGCCGCCAAATTGGATCCGGTTGAAGCGCTACGTTACGAGTAGTCGTGACTCCCGACCTCGCCTATGTCCTCGCGATGCTTGGCATCGTCCTGGTTGCGGTGGAGTTCCTGCGTCCAGGACTGTATCTGCCAGGCATCGGCGGCGCGACCCTTTTCTTGATTGCTCTTTCTCGCCTATCGGAGCTGCGGCTTCAACTCGATGGAGTCATGTTGGTTGTGGCTGCGGTGCTCTTGCATCTGCTGAACGCCTACGGTTGGACATGGGCTGGTCCCCTCGCAACGCTTTTTTTTGTCTTAGGATCCATGAGACTGACGGCAGCTCCCGCGCTGCATCCCGCAACATGCCTCATCGCAGGTGGCCTGACGAGCGGAATCATAGTTTGGCTTGGGGCTATCGCAAGTCGAGCAAGACGAAACAAGAGTGTTGAGCAATGGCACAATGGAATCAATCGCACCGGAATCCGGTATGGCCAAAAACGAAGAGGGCGAGTTTGAATTGATCCTCGGCAACAAGCAACTGCTGAGCGTATTTTTTATCGTTGTGATCCTGCTTGGTGTATTTTTCACCATGGGATACGTAGTGGGCCGAAACTCGGTCCCAATGGACGCCCAGAACCGGGGAGGTGATTCCGTTTCAGCATCGGCAAGGACCGAGGCACCTAGACCCTCAGGACCCCCTGTTGTAGTGGATCCGCCAGCCAAAACCGGCGAGCTTACCACCGCCCAGGCGCCCGAGGCGACTCCGACCACAAGCAAAGCTCCAGAGGGCGTCGCGACCTCACCCGCTCCTACTAGATCCGAACCGGCAAAGAATGCTTCTCCTGGCGAGGTGGTCACGCCGCAGCCTGGTGAGATGTACGTCCAGGTGCTTGCCCTTGCTAAACCCGAAGCCGAGGTACTCGTGGACGTTCTTTCCAAAAAGGGTTTTCGCGCGGTGGTTGCGCCTGGTCCGAATGACCGGCTCTTTCGAGTTCTGGTGGGACCGGCTGCCGATCAGAACGAACTTGCAAAACTTCGCAACGAAGTTGAAGCGGCCGGCTTCAAAGGCGCGTTCCCGAAAAAGTATTGATGTCCGACCTCGTTCAGATCCAACTCCCGCATCCCCGGCTTCCCGAGTGGCTTCGTAAGGGCGAAACTCACTTTGAGTCCGTCACCACGCTGAAGCGCAACCTCCGCAGGCTTCGGCTTCATACGGTGTGCGAATCGGCTCGATGCCCCAATATTCACGAGTGCTTCCATCGCAAGGCGGCCACGTTCATGATCCTCGGGAATCTGTGCACTCGCGGATGTGGCTTCTGCTCGGTCCCAAAGGGATCGCCAGCCAAGCGCGAGTTTACTCTCGACGCCGACGAGCCGGCGAATGTGGCTCGAATGGCGTCGGAGATGAAGCTGCAGTACGTTGTCATCACTAGTGTCAATCGTGATGATCTGCCCGATGGCGGATCACATCACTTCGCCAAGACCGTTCGCGAGGTGAAACGAGCATTGCCGGAAGCTCGCGTAGAAGTGCTCACTCCCGACTTTTGCGGCGATCTCGATGCGGTGGCTCGCGTACTAGACGCCGGACCGCATGTGTTCAACCACAACATGGAGACAGTGCCTCGACTATACGGTCGGGTTCGTCCACAAGCGAACTATCAACAGTCGCTCGATGTGCTGCGCTTCGGCAAACAGTACCGGCCTGAGGCTCTGACGAAATCCGGTTTGATGGTGGGACTCGGCGAATCTGTTGAGGAAGTGCACCAGCTATTGCGCGACCTGGCAGCATATTCGGTTGACGTCGCAACAATCGGCCAGTATCTTCAGCCGACACGGCGGAACCTTCGTGTAGCCGAATACGTGACGCCAGAGAAGTTCGACGCTTACCGGGATTTCGGACTCTCGGCAGGCTTGAAGATGGTCTTCAGTGGTCCGTTCGTGCGCAGTTCCTACATGGCCGACCTGGTGAGCGAGAAGGCGTCCCACGGCGCGTGCTGAACTTCGCACTCGCCGCCCTGAGTGGCGTTCTCCTGTTTCTCATTCATCCGAAGTTCAGCTTTACGTGGTTGCTCCCAGTCGTTTTGTTGCCTTTACTGTTCGCCCTGCAACGCGAGCCGGGGCGCCTGCGACATTTCCTGCTTGGACTCACCACCGGCGCTGTTCATTGGGCAGGCATGTGCTACTGGGTCCACTACGTAATGGCGGTCCATGGAGGGCTCGGGAATGTGGGTGGAGGCTTGGTGTTTGTCCTCTTCTCGCTCGGATGCGCACTCGGCACAGGCGTTTTTGCGCTGGCGGCAGCTCCTCTGCTTTCGTCGACGTGGGGCTTCTGGGGGATCGCCGCCCTCTGGACACTCAACGAATGGGTCCCCGCGCCATACGGCTTTACTTGGCTGGGATTCGGCGATGCGGCGATTGACTCGAGAGTTCTGGTCGAGTTGATTCCCTGGACGGGCGTCTATGGCGCAACGTTCGCGGTCGCACTAGCCAATGTGGCGCTGATGAAGCGGCGATTTCTGGTCGCGGTTATCCTGGCATCGATCATCTTCTGGTCGAGGCATCCCGCGCCCGCTCGAGCAGCCCGGCAAGCTGTCGTCGTGCAGCCAAATATTCCCATGGACGTTGAGTGGACTCCAGAAACTGCCCTCGCCCTTCAACGACGTCTGGAATATTTGACCATCTCGGCAGCGAAGCAAGGTCAGGCCGATCTCCTGGTCTGGCCTGAAGTTCCCGCGCCGTTGTATTACGAAACGGACCCACAATTTCGAAATGTTGCCACCAACGTCGCGCTGCTCACAGGAACGCCATTTCTCTTCGGCAC
>DASQVJ010000045.1:0-3329 GCA_035640835.1 Bryobacteraceae bacterium | reverse complement strand
CTCAGTTTCCTTGGCCATGCTTACGTGTGGGGAGGCGCCCGTCCGGCTGAAATCCTGCCGCGGCAACTTGCAGTGCCCTGGCATGCTGTCGCGACGCGCCTTGGTCGTCCACCGGTTCTTAGCTATAGCAGCTATGCGCTGCACAACTTCTCTCGGTTCGATTTGAAGCGCGAGGTGGAGTTGGGTAATATCTGCTTGATTCAGAACTTTTTCGGCGGCATCGATGAGGAGTGGTTTATCCTCATCCACGTCGATATCGAGCGGCAAGCGGCAGCAGGGCTGAGCGTGCTCTCCGCCTGCCTGGACGCCGCTGAGACGGGCGATGCGGACCGCCTCGAAGCTTGCCTGGCAACCGTCGGAACCTCGATTGGATCGATGTACGCAACGCTGCGGCGCATGCCTGAGTGGTGCGATCCTTACATCTACTACCACCGGGTGCGCCCATATATCCACGGATGGAAGAGTCATCCGGATCTGCCGAACGGCGTGCTTTACGAGGGCGTCGATGCCTACGGTGGCCGTCCGCAGCAGTTCCGGGGCGAGACTGGAGCCCAGAGCGCGATCGTTCCGTCGCTAGATGCCGTACTCGGAGTCCATCACCAGGAAGACATCCTACGCACGTATCTGATGGAGATGCGGACGTACATGCCACCCGCGCATCGGCGGTTTATCGAGTCGCTGGAGGCGCGCGGTTCGGTGCGGTCGTTCGTTGAACAAAGTGGCCGCGCACGTTTGATCGAGGTGTATAACGACTGCATCGCCAGGCTCGAGCAGTTCCGGTCGTTGCATCTGGAATACGCTGGTGCCTACATCTTCCGCCAAGCGCAGACCGATCCGAAGAATCCTCACGCTGTTGGGACCGGAGGAACGCCGTTCATGAAGTATCTGACGAAGCACCGGGACGAGACAACGCTTCATCGGCTTGGCTGAGGTGCGGACCGTTGCCTGAGTGCCGCCTCGACGGCAGTACTCTATCGCACTCGAGGAAAGTACCAACCTTCACCTAAAGGTTATTTGCCTGACCGTCGATTCTCTATGTGGGTTGGAGGACCGCCGTTTTCACGCGGGTCCGACGCTCGATAACCGAAAGCTTTCCTAACTGAGTGCAAAGAATGAATCGCCCGAATATCCTGATGGTCGCGGCCTTGGCCGTAGCCGGAGCTGTGACAGCCTTGGGTCAATCGAGCACGTTTCGAGTGTCGACCGAACCCGCCGGAGCAATTTATTACGTGGACGGAACCGAATACCGGACGCCACAGACGTTCGTTTGGGAGCAGGGCAGCCGGCACATTCTCCAATTTCTGGTGAACAACGGGAACAACATCCAGTTACAGGATGGACCGGGCATTCGGTACGTCTTCTCCGGCTGGGCAGACGATCAGGGGCTGCTGAGCACAACCGGTGATCCTGTTCAGGTGATTACCGCGAACCCTCGAGTCAAGGAATACAAGGCAAGCCTTAGTGTCGAGTACCGCGTGAACTTATTGATCGCTGATGGTCCAGCGGGGGAAAACCCGGCGTGTGGTGGTTCCCCTGGCCCACTGGTTAGCTCTGCTACACGACCGGGGCTTGTCTATTTGAATGGCAATTGCTTCTGGAACAGCACGACGTTTTGGCAGGCGCCGGGCGAACTCGTACTCAACGCTTTTCCGTTTCCGGGTTATGTGTTCAGAGGATGGAGTGTAAACCTCGGAGCAGAGGACGCGTTCCTGCGCAAATATCAAGTGAAGGCGCAGGTCACACTCGCAGCAAGGTTCTCGCCCGCAAAGCGAGTCAAGTTCGTCACTGAGCCCCTTGGCCGTGACGTGCTCATCAACAGGACAGTGACGCCGACTCCCACCGAATTGCCTTGCGGTATCGGCGAGACTTTGCCTCCCACTGTGCTTCTCGGTACCGCGCAATCGACTCTTTGCATCGGGGAGTTCGACTTCGATGAAGGAGCTCGAGTCACGATGTCCGCTCCCTCGCCGCAGACGGATAAGAACGGCAAGCACTGGGTGTTCGACTCGTGGAGCAACGGAACCGGACAGGATTGGAACTACACAGCAACACAGGTGAACGTGCCCGTGACCTTCACCGGGCGCTTCATTCCAGGCGTTCAGGCGAGTCTTATCACTGCCCCTGTGCCCTTGCGACTCACCGTCGATGGCCGTGAAACCACATCGGCCAACTTTGTGTTCGGCGTCGGCAAGAAGGTCACCATTTCAGCGCCTGCCGAGCAGACCGATGCGCGCGGACGCAAATACGTCTTCAAGAGCTGGTCAAACGGCGGCGCACGTACTCAAGAGATCTCCATGCCGAACGGTGTCGGACCAGAAGGCTTCCGGCTAACGGCAAATTACGAGCTTCTCAACCGCGCTGTCCTGCGGACTACCGTGCCGGGTGTGCCGTTCAATGTGGATGGCGTCCCGTGCAATTCGCCCTGCACGTTGGATCGTGAAGCCGGCTCGCAGGTGCGCATTTCGGTTCCCGCAACCCTTCCCGTGTCGGAGGTGCAGCGGTACGAATTCGCAGTTTGGCAGGATGGACCAACCACTCCGGAGCGAAGCGTCACCTTCAGCGCCGACACACAAGCGGTCAACGCGAACTATCGCGTTATGAATCGCCTCACTGTGTTGTCCGATCCTGCCGAAGGAGCAAGTATGGGCATAAGCCCGGCTTCTCCGGATTCCTTCTATTCATCGGACCAGCAGGTCTATATCAGCCTTGAGGCGAATCAAGGTTTCCGGTTCCGGCGCTGGGAAGGAGACTTGGAAGGGACCGCGAAAGAGGGCTGGGTGGCCATGAGCACTCCCCGCACCGTTCGCGCGTTGCTCGATAAAGTGCCGTACATCCCGCCGAGCGGGGTGCGCAACGCAGTTGGCGAAACGCCGGTCGACGGTGTTGCTCCAGGTTCGCTGATTTCGGTCTACGGTTCACAGCTCGCGAAGAAGCTCGAAGTGGGGCCGAATAGCCCACTTTCACAGACGATCGGAGGCACTGTGGTGCTGGTGGGCGAACGGATCCTGCCGCTGATCTATGTCTCGCCGGAGCAGATTAATGCTCAGCTTCCCTACGACCTTGAGGAAGGAACGCAAAAGATTGTCGTGAAGACAGAGGGTCTACCTGATGTGGAGGGCTCGTTCCGTGTCGTTCACAATGCACCTGGCCTGTTCGTGGTGGACGCGAACGATCGCAAGTACGCCCTTGCTTTCCATGAGGACGGTAGCCAAATCACTTCGGAGAGTCCGGCCCGTAGAAACGAAGTGATCACGATGTTGGGCACTGGATTCGGACCGTTCAGCCGCCGCATTCTCGAAGGCTTTGCGACTCCCGATACTCCCACCGTC
>DASQVJ010000044.1:0-4444 GCA_035640835.1 Bryobacteraceae bacterium | reverse complement strand
TCCGACAGCACAAAGAAACTTAGTTCCACCAGCTTCAATGGCGCCAAACAGCCGGGAAGGCGTTTTGGCCACTCTTGACCTATACCTTCGGCTTTGGCGGCGGGAGGTCCCGAGCCTTGCATTCGGAAGAGAACCCGTTTCGGCCATGAGTACCGTCGCAGAATGGCTTGTTCTCAGCCATGCCACAGCGACAGAGCGAGATCACAGTACGTCCGGCCAGGCCGAAGAGGTTGTCTTCGTAGTCGGCGATCTCAAAGTCGCCTTCAATGCGAATCGGGCCGTTTCGTAGGATTGTTACCTTGGTTGCTGCCATCGTGCAAATGGTAACAGATGGGTAGCTCGTTATAATGAAACGCGGCTGGTGGGTCGGAGCACTTCACTTCAAGTGCTTGCGAGGACTCGGCCGGGTAGCACTCCCATGATCAGTAGATTCACCCGGTTGCTGTGTTTAGCCGGTTGGATGTCGGCAGCCTTCGCCGACACCGAAGAAAGCCTGCGCCAAGCCGCTCTTCTCAATCGCGTTCGATCGCACATGCAACAGGCCCTGGTGTCGCTTCCAAACTACACATGCCTCGAGACGATCGAGAGGGTTCGCCGCAAGCCTAAGTCGCGCCGCTTCGATATGGTGGATACCGTGCGCCTCGAAGTCGCGCTCGTGGACGGAAAGGAGCTCTTCTCGTGGCCCGGGGAGCGCAAGTTCGATGATCGCGAGATCTCCGATCTGGTGAAAGGGGGAGCCATCGGGAACGGGAGTTTCGCGCTCCATGCCAAAAGCATCTTCATGGGGAACTCGGCTCGTTTCGACTTCATCGGAGAGCGATTTCGAGACGATCGCAAGACTCTGCGCTGGGACTACGATGTTCCGCAATTTCAAAGCGGCTATCAGCTGCGGGTCGGCCCGCGTAAGGCTGTCGTAGGTTATCGAGGAAGCTTCTGGGTGGATGCGGAAACGCTCGATTTGATCCGTCTGGAAGTGGAGGCCACCGATATCCCTCCCTCACTCGAGATCCTGGAAACCAAGGACGCTGTCGAATATCAACGCGTCAAGATCGGTGAACAGGATTTTCTTCTGCCTCGCTCGGCTGAGCTGCGAATGAAGGGAATAGATTCCTACGAGAGCATCAATCGCACGACTTTCGCCGGTTGCCGCCAATACACGGGCGAGTCTAAGCTGCTCTTCAGCGACCCGACGGATACGCCTGAAGAAAAGCCGGCGATCACGAGTCTGACTATTCCCGCGGGTCTCTATCTCGATATGCAATTGGAGACGCCCATCGATTCCGAGAAGAGCGCGGTCGGCGATCCGGTGACGGCGTTCGTCACCAGGCCAGTGAAGCATCGAGGTGAAGTGCTGATCCCGAAAGGTGCTATCGTTCATGGGCGCCTCACACAAATCCGACGCCAGCAGTCTGTGGCATCCGGATGGTCCGTGAGTTTGCGTTTCTTCGAGATCGAACACGGCAACGCGCGCGGTCCGATCGCAGCGGATCTCGAGCGGCTTGCGATGAACAATGTGGTCATTCCTGCCAAGGATGGTCTGCTGTTGAATCCGCGCAGGCGCATTTTCGTCGCGACAGATCCGTCACTCGGCGGAACCGCATTGGTTAAAAACAATCCGATGAGACTGCCTCGTGGTTTACGAATGTTTTGGCGCACGTTGCCCGTAGAGGCCGAAAGTGAAACTGATCGCGCTAAAACAGATAAGGACACAAAGTGATTCAATTCGAGCTAACTTCCGATTGTGAGCTGTTCGAAGATGCCATGGCTTTTGCGCAGGAGCAGGTTCGTGCGCAGATCAAACGCCGGCCAGGCTTTTATCCCATGTACACGCAGAACGGTAAATGGGAGCACGAAGGTCCTGCCTGGACCCAATGGACGGATGGCTTCTTTCCTGGGATGATGTGGATCTTCCAGCGCTTCAATGGACCGGGAAGTCCAGAAGCCGAGTGGTGGAAGGAACAGGCTCTGGCCTACACAACACCTCTGGAACCGAGAAAGATGGATCGCGATGTACATGATCTCGGCTTCATCTTTCTTCCCACCTATCGTCGCTGGCACATGATGATGCCGGATCCGGCAGTGAACCAGGTGCTGGTGCAAGCCGGGCAGACTCTGGCGCAGCGGTTTCGCGAGAAGGGTCAATACCTCAGCTCGTTTGTCTCTGAAGAGTCGCTGTTCATCGACATCATGATGAACGTTGGGATCATCTTCTATGCTGCTCGAGAGACAGGCGACCGCATGCTGCGCGAGATCGCGCTGCGGCATTGCATGACGACACGTCGCGTGCTGGTGCGGGGTGATGGCTCGACGGCGCATGAGGGCATCTTTGATCCGGAAACCGGCGAGTTCCTACGCCAGTCGACTCAGCAGGGTGCTCGTGCCGATTCGTGCTGGTCGCGCGGGCTCACCTGGGCGCTGTATGGCTTCAGCACGACGTACGAGTACAGCCGCGACCCGCGTTTCCTCCACACTGCTGAAGGATGCGCCGACTACTACATCACCCACGCGCCTGCTGAAGGCGTTGCCGCTTGGGACTTCAATGCGCCGGCGGATAGCCGTAAACAGGTCGACACATCGGCTGCGGCAATCGCCGCTGCAGGACTTCTCCGACTCTGCAGGTTGGTCCCCGATCCCGTGAAGGGACACTTCTATTGGAATACGGCGGTCCGAATTCTACGTACTCTGTCCGAGTCTTATTTAGCTGAGAATGTGGACGGCTGGGAAGGGATCCTGCGCGGCGGTGTCTATCACATGCACAAGGGCCTGGGTGTGAACGAATCGGTGGTCTGGGGAGAGTATTACTTCGTGGAGGCTCTCGAGTCGGTTCTTCGGCAAATATCAGAACGGCCGTAAAGAAAAAGGGCTCGCTGGTTTACCCTGCGAGCCCCACAAAGCAAGAACCACAATTCTTGCTTAGCGAACAGAAGTGCCGCGGATATCGCTGAGCTTGGTTCCGATGATCTCACCTGAAACGACAAGTTCGACTCGCCGGTTCTGCTGACGCCCGGCCGCTGTGTTGTTGTCTGCGACCGGCATCGACTCACCGAATCCTTTCGACGTCACGTTCGACGGATTAATTCCACTCTTGATCAGGTAAGCCCGCACCTCATCCGCACGTTGCTCGGAAAGGCGCTGGTTGTACGCGTCACTGCCGACGCTATCGGTATGGCCTTCCACCTCCAGCTTCAAGCCGGGATGCGAGAGGATGATGCCGGAAACGCGTGCCAGTTTCTCGCGGGCCGCAGGACGCAAGGTGTAGCGCCCAGTGTCGAACAGGACGTCGGACATGTTGACGATGAGTCCACGAGCCGTGTCGCGGGTCTCGAGAATGGCGTTGAACTGTTCAAGCAATTGACGCCGGAGAGCTTCGCGATCTCCTTCAGCCTTCAACCGCAACCGATCAGCGTCTTGGGCTTGCAGGCGTGCCCTTTCAGCATCCTGCTGAGCCGCCTGCTGTTGAGCCAATGCAGCCTGACGCGCTGCGTCGGCTTCAGCCTTCGCTTTGTCGGCCGCCAGACGCTCGGCCTCCGCCTCCGCCCTTGCCTTCTCGGCAGCAAGGCGCTCCGCCTGTGCCTGAACCGCCAAAGCCGACTGTTGTTGCGCTAGACGTTCCGCCTCGGCGCGACGAGCCGCCTCTTGCCGCTGGGCTTCTTCAGCTGCAGCACGCTGGCGAGCCTCTTCGGCCTGACGGTCGGCCGCGGCTTGCCGTTCGCGCTCCAGTCGCTCTTCTTCCGCTCGTCGCAGCGTGATCAGACGAGCATCTTCGGCCTGCTGAACCGCCTCGCGCGCGATCATTGCAGTCGGCTTCGTCTGCTTGCGAATGTGATAATCCTCGGCTTGCGCAAGCAATTTCTCGGCTTTCTGGAAGCTGTCACTGGCGTATTGAGCAGCACCGGCCCAACGAGCGATCTGAATAGCATTTCGGGCCTGGTAAAGCTCGGCAGGCGTACGTTTGTCGGTTACGTTGATGGGGCGAATGTCCGAACGATTGACGTTGTAAGTGTATTGACCGCGCTGCAGAAGTTCGTACTTCGCGTCGATCTCATCCACCTTACCCTTCGTATCCGCTCGAACGATGTTCTCCATCACTACCACGTCACTCGGCTGGGTCACCGCAAAGTAGGGCTCAGCGGTCACGATCATGCCGAACGCTTGAAGCTCCGTCGAGACCTGGAGGTGTGCTTCGTCGGTGTCTTTGAGAATTACCTCGCCCAGGTTTTGAGCGCGTCCTTCAGGAGTAATTGCCCACAGGACATAAGTCAGGTACTCCGGCCCGAACTGCGAGGCTGGTCCGGTGATCTTGTCCATGGAGGCATCAATGCGAATGAAGCCGCGTTCGCTTGCGACTTCGGCGGTTCCCTTCGCCTGCGGCATCAGTGCAGTGCCTCGGAAATCGACTTTGGTCTCCCCACTTCGATGCCGGTAATTGATGGCTTTCGTCGAA
>DASQVJ010000043.1:0-5513 GCA_035640835.1 Bryobacteraceae bacterium | reverse complement strand
TCCCAATCATGACTCTCAGGACATTGATCCGCCCCAGCCGGTCAGACATCCACCCGGAAAGGATCCGCCCCGAAGCGTTCCCCACGGCGCCCACCACGAGCGTCATCGTCGATAGCGCACCCGCAGCGATGCCGACACTGGTAGCGAACGGCACCAGCTGACTGATCACCATCAGCCCCGCCGAACAGCCCAGCGCATACGCGATCCACATGAAATAAAACGTGCGAGTCCTCAGCATCTCGCCCGGCGTGAACTCGCGTGCCGGTGCGCCGCTCCGGACCTCTGCCGGCGACCACCCCGGTGGCCGGTAACCTGCCGGTGGGTTTCGCAGCAACAAAGCTCCAGCGACCGTCATCACCAGAAACGAGAGCCCCAGAATCTGGAAGGTGGCGGGCAGGCCATACGTTGGGATCAGCTTCAACTGGGCCAACGGTCCAAAGATCGCCGACCCCGCGCCATACCCACCAACAGCAAGCCCGACCGCCAGCCCGCGTTTGTCCGGAAACCACTTCGCCATAACCGGTATGGGCGTGGCATATCCGAAGCCATTCCCGAGTCCCCCAATCACGCCAAAGCACAAGTAGAGATATTCCAAGCTCGTCGTGTACGCGCAGAGATAGAATCCCAGACTCACCAGGATCCCTCCGGCGAGCGAACAAGGCAGCGGCCCCCACCTGTCCTGAATCCGCCCCGCCAGTACGAAGCTCAGTGCAAACACAATGACGGCAACGGTGAAGACCGTTGACGTTTCTGCCCTCTTCCAACCGAATTGTTTTTCGAGCGGTGCGACAAAGACACTCCACCCATAGAGCGTCCCCAGCGCCATATTCATCGACAGTGCGCCCGCCACGCGCCACCACCGGCTGATCCCCTTGTACTCGATCGGCTGCATCCCTCCATATCGTAGGCGATCGGTCATGATGGATGATCTGGCATGGTTGG
This sequence comes from Bryobacteraceae bacterium, assembly GCA_035640835.1. Classification (GTDB taxonomy): domain Bacteria; phylum Acidobacteriota; class Terriglobia; order Bryobacterales; family Bryobacteraceae; genus DASQVJ01. Next base: position 4,571 of record DASQVJ010000043.1, on the reverse strand, counting down.
CATTCTGGTGCATAGCGACAACCACTTCATCGTGCGCGGTCCAAAGCCCGACCGCCAGACCGCCCTCACCCTCGTTCGCCACTGGTCTGTTATCCAAATTGGCGCGAGGACTCCACCGTCCCTCGAGAACTGGTCCATCACCACAAAGGAATTCCGCGAGAACCTGCAATGGGCAATCGTCGTCCCCGGCGACCACGACACATCACCCGCAGTCATAACCCTACTTGAAGAGCTCTCCGCCCGCGGCATCCCCATCCACAACACCACCCACGACTCCTGGTAACCCTTCCGATGGAGGGTAGCGTTTACGCGACCGCGGGACTTCAGGCCCGCAAAAGCCCAAACCCCACCGCCCACACCTCGCGTCAGCCCACAACAGCGAAGAGTCCGGAGCCCGCCCCCACGATCCGCCATCCAGCGTCAGACCACGTTTTCCGGCGCCCCCCGCAGAAAGCTCTCGACGTTTTCAAGCGCGAGCGCCAACCCCGCTTCCAACACCTCAGGCGTCACACCTGCACAATGCGGCGTCAGAACAACATTGTCGAGCTGCGTCAGCGGGTGCCCCTGTGGCAGAGGCTCGACATCGAACACATCGAGACCTGCGCCGCCGATGCGACGCGTCTGCAAAACCTCGATCAGTGCCGCCTCATCGACGATCGGCCCTCGTGCCGTATTGATGAGGATCACACCCGGCTTCATCAACTCGAATTGAGCCCTGCCAAGAAAGCCAGCCGTCTCAGACGAAAGCCGCAGGTGCAGGCTGACCACGTCGCTCTCCCGCAGCAGCTCCTCCAACTCCACGAGTTCGAACCCGCGCGCCGGATCCGGATGCATCGTCCAGGCAATCACGCGCATGCCAATCGCCTCGCCGAGTCTCGCAAATTGTCTGCCGATTGCGCCCAGACCGATGACTCCGAGCGTCTTCCCGCGAAGCTGCACAGACTGCCCGCGCGGCCATGCGCCGTTCACAACCTCTCGGTGCAGACTCGTGACACGCCGCGCCACCGCCAGGGTCAGCATCAGCGCGTGCTCGGCGATCGAGATTGCAGCCACTCCCGGCGTATTGGTCACAGTCACGCCATACTTGCGCGCGGCCGTCAGGTCGACATTGTCCGTGCCGGTGCCCCATATCGAAAGCAGCTTCATTCTTGGACAGGCTGCGAACACACGCTCCGTGAACTTTGTCGATGAACGGATGTTGATCACGATGTCGAAGTCACGGATGCGCTCCAGCAAGGCATCCTCCGACCCCGGCAGAGTGTCGTAGTAAGTCACGGAAGTTTTTTCGAGAAGGCACCGATAGGCGCTGCTGTTCCCCATGACGACCGGATAATCGTCAGGAATCACGATGTCAGGCATTCGATCCAGTTTATGGGGACTTCGCCGATAGCCCCAACAACTGAACGATCTCGCGTCCACCGACAAACGTGAAAAACACCAGCGCCGATGCGAGCACGACGTTCAGGAGCAGTCCGGAACGAAACTCGCGGCCCACCCATTCCTCGCGATTGTTCATCACCAGCAGCGTCAGCGCCAGCAGCGGCAACAGCATCGCGCCGGTCAGCCCGAACGCGAGCTGAAGCTGTTCCACAGGCCATCGCACCAGCACCAGAGGAATGGTCGCCATGCACGCCAGCCAGGTCCTGTAGGGTCGTGACCGCTCAACTGTGCCGGCCGCCCATGTCGCCACGCCAGCACCTCGCCGCAGTGCGACGAAATCCGTGAACAGATAAGGCAAGCTCTGCCAGACACCGAGCAGCGCTGAGAAAACAGCCGCCCAGAAGCCAATTAGGAACATCCACCTGCCCGCCGGACCGAGGCTGCGGCCCAACTGCTCGGCGAGCAGCACCGGCAGCGCTGTACCTTGTCCTCGCACCTGCACGCGTGAGCCTATAATCACCACCGCAATCCCAAACAGCCCAATCACTGCATACGAGAGCCACAGGTCGGCCCGGCATGCGCGAAGACCCTCCGTGCCCGTTCGACCTTCGTCACGAATCCAGTATCCGTAGCTGATGAGCGCCATCGTTCCCCCAATCGCGCCGATCAGCGCAATCACCCACCCGGCGCCGTGCGCGGGCAAAGAAGGTATGAGGCCGCGACCTGCGGCCGCCCAGTCCGGCGCAAGCAGGAACGCTGTCAGCAGCACCGTCACGAACATGGCTCCGACGAAGACTGCCAGCACTCTCTTCAGAAGTGCGTATCCTCCAAACCAGACCAGACCAAGACCTGTCAGAGAGTGAATCGTGGCCCAGGTAAAACGGGACGTTTGAAGGTCGCCAAGCGGAAGCAAGGCGGCGCCCGCAACACCGCAAGCACTCGCAAGCATGCCACCCGTCACGAGAGAAAACAGCAAAAGGTACGGCAGAAACACCCATTGAATCCACCTGCCGAGCCTGGTGACCCAGCCCTCGAGCAGCGTACTGCCCGTCGCCATTTGCCAGCGGGCGATTCCTTCCGTCAGAGTCCACTTCAGCGCCACACCTGCCGGAACAGCCCACAGTACCGCCATGCCGGCTTCGGCGCCTGCAAGGCTGCCGGTAAGGATGTCACCAGCGCCCACGCTCGTGGCCGTCAGGAGTATCGCGGGTCCGACCGCCGACAGGCGGAATCGGCCTGAGGGTTGCTGCTGCTCCTGCTGTGCGGGTGAAGTCACGGATTGTGCGTTCCTGGTGTTCAGGCAACCAGCCTGCGCAAAGCCACCCTGGCGCGACCCATGGCTTCCGATTCTGGATCCATCGGCCGCTTCACATAGTAGAGGCTCGCCGCGGTCAGATGAGGCTGCCACTCAGGACTCACGAGCGGCACATCTTCGATCAAAGCCGCCAGGTACTTGTAATAGTGCACCTCGTTCGCCCTTGGGATGGTGACTCGCAGAGCGCCTGCCAGGAACCCCTGCCTCGCGGAAATGTCCCGCGCCGCGCCGGCGAGCTCCGATGCCGCCTTATCCACGTCGGACAACGGTCTGGAGAGAATCGTTGCAGTATCCGCCGCCTCGGAATGCGGCTCGAGATCCGTAATCCGAAAAGCGCGGAGCGCCTCCTCCCGCGATTCCGCCCAGGTTCGAAACTGCGCTACCCATCCCGCAGCCTGCAACAGCGAAAGAAGCCGCGATGCCGGGCCCGACGCCGCCTGATACGCGTGATGCAGCGCATTCGTCGAGGTGACGGCATGAATCCCAACGATCGCTGCAGCGCCGCGTGCACGCATGCAAAGCTCGGCGGCTGATAGATGCACAGCGTCCCAGATTTCAGCGGTACTGCTGCGATTCGACGCAAGACGGCCCGCGATTTCCGCGCAGGCGTCAGCCGGTGCAGCCTCGCGCAACGTAGCGCAGAAGCTCCGAACAGCGGCTGGATCGCCCGCCTGCGCCGTCCAGGCCGTGGTCATTTTGGGCAGCGTCTTTGCGATCAGCTCCAGATTTCCGCGATAACATTGATCCTCGAACTTGTAACCATTCACCTGCTCGCTCTTGCCGAAAGCGACCAGGCTTCGAGTAAGCGAGCGCAGTACCGGCTCGGCATGCTGCCACCCGATCGCTTGAAGTGTACGATGCGCATTCGCCACATAGATTGCCTTGTGCCCGATATTGCGGTAGTCCCGCGCACCGTAGCGCCAGAGCAGGTCGAACGCCTCCGAACCTGAACGACTTCGTGCAAGCGATACGATTGCACGCTCGGCTCGCTCCACATCCCAGTTCTCCATGGCGGCCGACAATTCGGCCGAAGCCGTCTCGCCCGCCGACAGCGCTCCATGAGTTGCGCGCATCGTGTAATCGCCTGTGGCCTGCCCCCGATCCCGCTCCTGAGCCGTCTTGAAATTGTCCAGTGCATAGAAGAAGGGCAGCAGCCGCAGATCGGCGGGCGCCTCGAGACTGATCAGGTGTGAAGAGTGGATAACGAAGACGCAGTGCAGTGCAAAACCAGGTGGCTGCGGATTGATGTTACGGATGCCGGCGAGAAACAGTGCCGCCATCGCTTGCCGGTACGAAACGCCGGAGCGAAACTGCTCAACGATCACTTCGGCACAGCGTTCCCGCGGCGTGCGTTCGATCAGGACGACAAGCGGCTCCAGTTCAGGATGGAACCTCACCAGGTCCGGAGTCACCTGGGCCTCGGCACGCGATAACCGCACTCCGGCGCCGGCAGCCACGCAGTGGAGAAGATCGCGCCGCGAAACCTTCATTCGGCAGCACCTCCCGGTTTGCAGCATCATAGCACCGCAGTGGTTGATGAGGGAGCTACGTGGTCGGACAATTGCCCTGTCGCGTCGCGAGCCCGCCGAAGATATCATTACAAGCATGCTCGATGAGACCCGTAGCGCTCTGGATGACGTGCTCAACTCGGGCGAACCATCAGACGCACTCGAACTCCTGGTGCGCCACTTCCGAAATGTGCGGGATGCCAGAGCGTTGTTTGAAACGCGGCTCATGCAGAAGCGGGTTGCCCTCGGGCTGCCGTTGATCCACTCCGGACTTGCAGTGAACGATGCAAAGGAAAACCGCGAGGCATATGAGCGGGCGATCATCGACGCAGCACGCGAAGCAGGGGGGCTGTCACTCGAGGATGGCA
>DASQVJ010000042.1:0-5418 GCA_035640835.1 Bryobacteraceae bacterium | reverse complement strand
AACGATTACGCCGGCGAAGATGGAAAAGTACAACCAGGCAAAATGCGGCAAGCCAGGAGGCGTTGGAATCAGAGCCAGAATCGCGGCTACCGCGACTGGCGCAATCGCCTGCCATGTGGGCATGCGCGACGCCGGGGCCGTAGGCGCGACCGTACTGATGATTTGTGTGTTTGCGGACGCGGTCGTCGTGTTCAGTTGGGTTGCCATTCAGAATTGCACCTCAATCTCAATTCGCACCAATGAACAGGAGGCACATGCGATTCCAAAAGGTCATCAACGGAACAGATACACATGTCTATGGGTCGAAAGTGGTGCTGCCGTGGGTGGAAGAGCCGATCACGGCGTATCCGTGTCGCAGTTTTTAGCTCTGTGTTGAAACTCCGATCAGATAGCCGCGGCTGCGGCTTGCTGAACTGAAGTTGCGGAAGCCAGTGATTGATTCTTGGCTGACGTTGCAGCAAGTCAGCCAAGAATCCGCAACGATAGTCTCGAGCGGCTAGTCGGACACCTTGGGAGCGTTGGCTTCAGCTGCAACTCTCTGCAACTCTAAGGAGTGGTTCGGCGGCCGCGGACGAGGAGGGCTTTGGAGCCGTCCTCGCCGGTTTGGGTCCATCCCACGAAGGTGCGGCCGGACAAGCCGAGGGCGGCGCTGGGGAAGCTCGCTCCCGACGGACCGGTTCCGGCGCGCATGAGCGGGCTCACTGTGCCATCGGGCGAGACTTCGCGGTAGTAGACCTGCATCTTGCCCCATCCTTCTTTCTCGGAGTCGCGGGCCTGGAAGACGACGCCCAGGCGGTCTTCAGAAGCCGTCAGGAATGGGTGGGTAGGGTCAGTGGTGCCGAGAGACACAGCGCGCTTGGGCGTGAACGTTTCGCCGTCACTTGAGGATGCGAGATAAATGGCCGGTTTGCCCTGTGCCTCGCTGAACGCCGTGATGTAGAGCTTGTTGCCGAGTGTCGCCATGGCCGCGTCGACGTGTGGGCAGCCGTTGATCTTCCAACCGTCCTTCGACACGGAAACGGGCTTGGTCCAAGTGGCGCCGCCATGGGATGAACTGGCGACGTAGATGTCGCGCAGGTCGCCCTCGTCAACACCCCGCTAGGAGACGTGCACGCGGCCGCGGCTAAATCCGATCGCGGCACGGCAACAGGGGCAGATGCGACCAGCGACGCGGATGTTCTTGCTCCATGTGCGGCCACGTCGGTGGATTTGCTGAGATAGAGCGCGGACGTCCCGCCGGTGTGGCCGTGATGCGCGCTCGACTGGTCCTTGCCTTCGCGGCCGTCGAGCCAGGCGGCGTAAATGGCTCCATTAGGACCCACAACTGCGCCTTGAAAAGAGTGCGAGACGGGCTGGCCGTCATCGTTGATGGTGACGGCAGGGCTCCAGCGAGGCATCATGGCGCCGGAACTCGAGAACTTCATGTGGGTGCCGGAAGGGTTCTTGGCATCCCGGCCGTTCCAGACAGCATAGAGCATACTGTCGTCCGGCGAGCTCATCAGGATCGGGGCTGTTCTCGCCATGATCGCTGACTTCGCCAGGCGTGCTGTTGACGCGCATGGACGGTGTCCACGTATCGCCGAGGTCGGCGTTCACGGGCAAGCACGAACAAGCTAAGCGTGACGAGGGGAGGAACGACCGTGCGTGTGCAATCGGGCGGGCACTCGCTTGGCTCGTGTAGGTTGGGCCTGCAGGGCGTGACTCGCGGTGTTTGTGGCGGGCGCAGCAGGTGGAGATCTTTTTGCGCTTGCAGCAGGCCATGCCGCATTCGGGTCCGGCGTTGGCTGCGAGAAGCGGCGCGAGTGGGCTGTGGGCTGTTGCGAGGACGAGAAGCGGCCCAGCGATCCTGCGAAGAATGCTGCGAGCACGTGTTGTCGAGCGAGACACGTCGGGAAAAAGCATACCGCCCGAGTCAAGCACGGGCGGTATGGAGAGGAGAGGAACTGCAGGGTTGACGTTACTGACGACGGTAGCGGCTAAGAGCGATGGCTAGGAGTCCGCCGGCGAGCATGACCCAAGTGCCGGGCTCGGGTGTCTCGCTGCCAGGACGCGGATCGACGACGGCGAGGATGCTTTGGAACTTGAAGCGGTCAGTGTACTGGTCGGCATTTGGGCCGACGCGGGCTCCAAGGAGGACGGTGTAAGCGTCGTTCAGGGCGACCGTGAAGGAGCGTTGGGCGAAGGCGACGGTTGAATTGTTGGTGACCGGACCGGTCAGGCCGATCGTGTTGAGGTTGGCAAGCGTGCTGCCGAGGAGGCTTCCCGGGTTGATGAGTCCGCCCTGCCAGTAGGAAACGTCGCGATCGTAGTTGCCTGCGGGAGCGATGGAGAAAGTCGCGCTCGAAACCGGTTGATTGAATCGCAGCAGAAAAAACTCGAATTGTCCTGCGTTGTCGGCCTGGTGACTCGGACTACTGCAGTCGGCGCCTTCCGATTGATTACAGATTCCAAGGCCGCCTCCATATTGTCCGATTTCGGCAGTTTGAAGTGTTGTGCCGTTATTTCCGGTGAGGCCAACGCCGGTAATAGTCACTGAGAAAATCCCATCCTGAAAGTTGTATGCGTTGCCGAATCCGGAACCGGTGGAGCTGGAGGTAGTGCCGCCACCGCTTTGAAGATTCAGGGTGAAGCTTGCTGCACTACCCGGCACAGCCGTGAGCAGCGCTAGCAGGATTCCGCCGAATTGAGCCTTGCGAATTCTCATAAACACTTACTGAGCGTAGGGAAAGAATGCGCATAAGCACATGGACCTTCGGTCTGATTTTCGGTTTGTTAATTCTAGGACGCTTGTGGTCAATTCGGACTTAGATTTGGGGTACTTTTGCTCTTTCTGAAAGAGCTCGTTTCTTTGCGGAAGTTCCATGGAGTATCCCGGACATGTGTACTGGGAGGGAGGAATCGACGTAACCGCGAGGAAGAGTTGAAACGCCAGAGTCAAGGATTTGAAATTGACCTCCCGGAAGGGGGTTCGCTAGACTGACACTTTGGTTCGAGTTCACATTACCTCGGCTCGCGTCATGATAGAAGTTCCATGCCGGTAGCCCGCGCGTAAACTTAAAAGAGGTTATAGTTCATGGCTGAAACACAACGGCACATCTTTACTTCGGAGTCGGTCACCGAAGGCCACCCTGACAAAATGGCGGATCAAATCTCGGACGCAGTCCTGGATGCGGTTCTAGCCGACGATCCGACGGGTCGTGTTGCTTGCGAAGTTCTGGTCACGACGGGCATTTGCGTGGTCGCCGGCGAGATCACGACGACTACTTATGTGGATGTGCCGAGGTTGGCGCGCGAGGTGATCCAGGACATCGGCTTCACGAACGCAGCCTACGGTTATGACTACAAGACCTGCGGTGTGCTGAACGTGATTCAGTCGCAATCGCCTGATATCGCGATGGGTGTGGATACGGGCGGGGCGGGTGACCAGGGTCTGATGTTTGGTTATGCCTGCGACGAGACCCCGGAATTGATGCCGCTGCCGATCATGATGGCGCATAAGCTGGCGCGTCAGTTGAGCCAGTCGCGCCGTGAGGGTCAGCTGCCCTTCCTGCGGCCCGATGGCAAGACCCAGGTGAGCGTCGAGTATGTCGAGGGCAAGCCGCTGCGAATCGATGCCGTTGTGGTGTCGACGCAGCATGACGATGACATCAGCACCGAAGATCTTCGCGAGCAGGTGAAGAAGTACATCATTGATCCCGTGATTCCGTCCGGCATGGTGGATTCGCAGACGAAGTACCACATCAATCCAACCGGTCGTTTCGTGATCGGCGGACCGCATGGTGACACGGGACTCACCGGGCGAAAGATCATCGTGGATACTTATGGCGGCATGGGCCGTCACGGCGGCGGCGCTTTCTCGGGCAAGGATCCGACAAAGGTGGATCGCTCGGCCTGCTATGTGGCGCGGTATATCGCCAAGAACCTGGTGGCCGCCGGTTTTGCATCGCGCTGCGAGGTTCAGCTGGCGTACGCGATCGGCGTAGCGGAGCCTGTCTCGGTGATGGTGAACACGTTTGGGACGGGCAAGGTGGAAGATGCTCGACTGACGACGCTGATTCGCGACAACTTTAGCCTGACGCCCCGCGGTATCATCGATAGCTTGAAGCTGCGCCGGCCGATTTACCGCAAGACTGCCGCCTTTGGACACTTCGGCCGCACCGAAGAAAGCTTCACTTGGGAAGCCACCGACAAGGCTGAGGCCTTGAGGGAAGCGGCTCAATTGGCCGCGACGGCTCGCTAGGCGGATGTAGGTTGGCAGCTCTCGCTGGGCTGCACGGCACACCGCGGCAAAACCCGGGCTTATCCTATAAACGCGAGCGGCTCATGAGGGTCGCTCGCGTTTCTGCGTTTTAGGCCGGCAGAAAAGAACGAGTTAGAAAGATGCCTCTGATTGAAGGTTGCAAGCACGAAATTGAAGTTGTAGTTCCGATCGATGAGATCGAGAAAGAGACCGAAAAGGTCGTCGCCAATATCCAACGTCGGGCCAATTTGCCGGGCTTTCGTCCGGGCAAGGCTCCGACGACGCTGATTCGCAAGCGGTTCGAGTCTGAAATCCGGCAGGACGTGTTGGAACATGTGCTCCCGAAGGCGTTTCGGGCACGGGTGGAGGAAGAGCACCTCGATGTGGTCGGGACCCCGAGCGTAACGGACGTCCATTTTCATGAGGGCGAGCCGCTCCGGTTCAAAGCGGAGTTCGAGGTCGCCCCGGACATCGAGCTGGGCGAGTATCGGGATATTCCGGTTCCTTACAACGAAGCACCGGTGACCGATGAGGAGATCACCGAGCGTATCAAGCAGTTGCAGGAGCGCAAGGCTGAGTACGTGAACCAGGACCCTCGGCCAATTGAAGATGGGGACTATGCCGTCGTGTCACTGCGGAGTATCGAGGGGCTCGAGGGCGAGCCGATCCAGAACGACGACATGATGGTGACGATCGGCGGTGAGGATAGCCTGCCGGAGTTCACTGAAAATCTACGCGGGGCGTCACCGGGGGATCACAGGGAGTTTCAAGTCACCTATCCGGAAGACTATGCGCAGGAGAGGGTTGCGGGCAAGACGATTCGCTTCGCAGTGGACGTGAAGGGAATCCGAAAAAAAGAGCTTCCTGAGCTGAATGATGAGTTTGCCCGGGATCTCGGCGATTACCAGACGTTTGAGGAGCTGAGAGAAGCGGTCCGGCAGGCGATTCAGGCTGAGCACCAACAGACGGCCCGGGCCGCAACGACCGAGAAGATTCTTGACGCGCTCGTGGAGCGGCATGAATTCCCCGTGCCGGAGGCTTATATCGACCGGCAAATCGAGACGAATGTCGAGAGCCAAATCCGGCAGATGACCGGGCGATCCGTGAACCTCCGGGAGCTGAACCTCGATTGGAAGAAGATCAAGGAGCAGCAGAACGATCGGGCGATCAAGGATGTG
>DASQVJ010000041.1:0-10881 GCA_035640835.1 Bryobacteraceae bacterium | reverse complement strand
GGCAAGCTGACTGGTCCCGAGATGAGCACCACTCGAGCTCCTCGCTCCGCAGCGGCTTCCGCGATCGAGTAGCCCATCTTCCCGCTGGACCGGTTGGTAATGAAGCGCACGGGATCCAGCGGCTCCTGCGTTGGACCAGCGGTGACAAGCACCGTTTCGCCTTCCAAATCCCGCTTCGGACGGCTGGGCGAGACGACTGCGTCGGCGATGGCCGGGGGTTCGGCCAAACGCCCTGGACCCACGACTCCACAGGCAAGCAGACCTTCAGGGGGCTCCACAAACTCGTGACCACGCTCGCGCAGCGTCCGAACGTTCGCGACCGTAGCCGGATGCATCCACATGTTGCTATTCATGGCGGGAGCCAGCACGACCCGTCCCGTAAATGCCAGATAGAGAGTGGTCAAAAAGTCGTCGGCGTCGCCGTGCGCGAATTTGGCAAGCAGATCGGCCGTAGCGGGGGCTACCACCAGGACCTCGTTGTCCTGAGCGACGCGAATGTGTTCCACGGCGCTCGACAGAGTCGCATCGGGCGAGTTGTCCGACCACAAGCCGGTCACCACTCGCCGGCCCGTCAGCGCGGCAAAAGTGAGAGGTTGGACGAAGCGCTGGGCAGCGTTCGTCATGACAACCTCGACGCGGCAGCCACGCTCCTGGAGAAGGCGGGCCAATTCGGCAGCTTTGTAGGCAGCAATGCCTCCGCCAACGCCCAGCGCGACGTTCATAGTCGATTACTCTTCGGTGATCTGCTGATTACGGGAGGCGAGGGCGGCGTCGCGAGCAGAATCTTCGTATTTGACCAGGCCGCGACGTACTTCCTCCATCGAGGCGACGGTCGGCTTCTTCGACGTGCTCGGCAGGAAGGCGCGGGCGCCATTTTGCAGCTGGCGGGCTCGCTTGGCGGCCACAATGATGAAGCGATAGGTGCTCATCTCGGGATCATCCGGGATGGTGTGGTGCGCATTGCGGGGAGTCTCGTACATGTTTCCTCAAACTTTCTCAAACGTTGCCAATATGGCTTGGACCTGCTTTTCCACTCGGATCCGCTTCACTCGCTCGGCAGCAACAATGGATGCCAACGTGGAGGCGGAGCGTTCCAGGTGGTCATTCACCAGGACGTAGTCGTATTGCTGCCAGGCTTGAATCTCCCCAGCCGCATCCTTCAAACGCCTCTGGATCACGTCCTCACTGTCTTCTGAGCGGGCTCGGAGCCTTTGCTCTAGGATTTCCCGGGACGGCGCGAGTATAAAGATGCTGACGGCCGTCGGAAGTTTACATTTCAATTGTCGCGCACCTTTAACATCAATGTCGAGAATCAGGTCTTTCCCTTCCGCTTCAGCCCTTTCCAGCTCGCTCCAGTGCGTGCCGTAGTAGTTCCCGAAAACCTCCGCGTACTCCAGGAACTCCCCGCGGCGGATTCGGGCCTCGAACTCCTCCTTGGAGATGTAGTGATAATTTTCGCCGGGAACTTCCCGCCCGCGGGGCTTACGAGTCGTATAGGAAACGGAGAACAGCAGCCGCTCGTCCTGCTCCAACAAACGACGTACAAGAGTAGACTTGCCGGATCCGGATGGGGCAGAAATGATGAACACGGTTGTCATGCCGAAGCTGGTGTTTACTCGATGTTGAGCGCCAATTCGCGAACTTTCTCGATATCCGCTTTCGCAGCGAGCGCGAGGTCGGTGATCCGAAGTGCCTGACCGCCCAGACCGGTCGTCTTCGAAAGGATGGTGTTCGTTTCGCGGTTCATCTCCTGCAGCAGAAAGTCGAGCTTTTTCCCGGTTTCTCCCCCCGAGTTGACAAGTTCGCCCATCTGCCGTGCATGGATCCTCAATCGATCGATCTCCTCACCGATGTCGCTTCGTTCGGCCAAAATGGCTGCCTCCTGAGCCAATCGCTGCGGATCCATCGCCGCCGATCGAATCAGTTCTGCCAGCTTTTCACGAAGCCGCTCATGGTAAGCGCCGATCGCGGTCTTTCGAATCTCATCGAGCTCCGCGGCCGCTCTCAACAGAGACTCGGTGCGTGCCCGAATCAACTCGGCGATTTCCCCGCCCTCGCGCTCCCGGAATGAGTTGAGGTTCTGGAGTGCAGTTTCGAACGCCTCCAACACTGCCGTCTTCGCGTCATCACCCAGTTCGAGGGCGACGGCCTCTCGAAGCACGCCCGGCAAGCGAAAAGCAGCGTTCAGATCCGGCTCGCCCGTGAGCCCGTACTTCGATGCAGCCTGCCGATACGCGTCCACAAACGCGCCAAGACGGCTGGAATCCACCTCGAAGAGACCATCAGTGCCGATCGACGCGAACGAAACGCGAATGTCGAGATGTCCACGCTGGACGTACTTCTTCACGAGATTTCGCATCTCGTTCTCCACCGGATCGAGTTCAGCGCTGATATGGAAATGTAGGTCCAGACCCCGGTGATTCACGCTCTTCACACTGACAGTGAAGTCGAGTGGCCCGGCTTCGCGACGCACGCGCGCGTAGCCGGTCATGCTTCGAATCGGCATCATGAGTTCTCGTTTTCGACGGCTCCGACGAATTGTAGCTCATGCAGCCGCTGGTAGATGCCACCTTGATTGATTAAGTCTTCATGAAGGCCAATCTCGCAAATGCGTCCGCGGTCGAGCACAACAATCTTATCGGCACGACGGATGGTGGAAAGCCGGTGTGCGATCACGACCACCGTGCGGCCCTGCATCAGATTGGCAAGAGCGCCCTGCACCAAGGCTTCGGACTCGGTATCGAGGTGGGACGTAGCTTCGTCGAGGATCAGAATCGGGGCATTCTTTAGCAGCGCTCTGGCAATCGCGATTCGTTGGCGTTGTCCGCCGCTAAGCTTCGCACCTCGTTCGCCGATGTAGGTGCCGTAGCCGTCTTCCATGCGAAGGATGAAGTCCTCGGCCATAGCAGCTCTCGCGGCTCGCTTCACTTCGTCAAGCGAAGCCTCGGGTTGGGCGTAACGGATGTTGTTCGCCACTGTGTCGTTGAACAGGAAGGTGTCCTGCGAAACGATACCGATGTTCTTACGCAACGAAAGCAATTGCAGGTTGCGCACATCCACCCCGTCGATCATCACAGCGCCGCTGGTGACGTCGTAGAAGCGTGGGATCAAGTTGGCCAGGGTCGTCTTGCCCGCACCGCTGGGACCGACCAGAGCGACGACCTCGCCGCGCTTGATCTCCAGGTCGTTACATGAAAAATCAAAGCTGCCCGGGGAGTTCGGATATCGAAAGCCGACGTTCTCAAAGCGGATGCTGTCTTCAAAGGCACGCAGAACCTTGGCTCTTGGCTTATCTTCCACTCCGACCGGAGCATCCAGGTACTCAAATACACGCTGGGATGCACCCATGGCCTGCTGGAAGATATTGTGGATCCCGGTCAGCCTCTTCACCGGCTCGTAGAGCATCAGGAGCGCGATGACGAAACTGGTGAATTCGCCGGTCGTCATCTGCTGCGCCTTGATCTGCTCGCGTGCGTAGGTCAGCAAGCCGACGATGGTGAGGGCACCGAAGAACTCGATGAGCGGCGACGCAATGGCCTGCTGCGCCACATAACGAAGATTGGCCGATTTCAAACGTGCTGCGGCCCGGGCAAATCGGGAAAGTTCAAACCGCTCACCGCCGAAAGCTTTTACGACCTGATGACCACCGATGGCCTCTTGCAAAATCTCGTTGAGCTCAGCGGTGTGGTCCTGGGCGCTTCTGGTTGCGCTGCGAATGCGACGCCCCAAGCGCAATGTAGGAACGATCACGATGGGCAACACGGTCAAGCTGACGAGCGCCAGCTTCCAATCTTTCTGCAGCACGACGTACAGCAGGCCAGCGATGACGAACGTCTGCCTCAGCCAATCCGCCAGCATGCTCGACACCGCAACCTGGATCTTGTCGATGTCGTTCATCACGGACGACATGATGCGAGCCGTCGGGTTCTGCTCGAAGAATGTCGCGTCCTGATTCAGAACTTTCTCGAAGACTCGCTGCCGGAGGTCGGTCACGGCCGAGACTCCCGCGTAGCTCACCAACCAGTTGCCCAGGTAATCGCCGAGTCCTTTGAGCAGGAAGACGATCACAATCGCGATTGCCACGCTCGTCCAGACGTTGCTGATGAAGTCGGGCATCAGTTGCCCCAGCGTAATCGCGATATCTGTTCCAGGGACGCGAAGGATCTCGACCGGCGCCTCGGCAGACTTCGGATTCAGCACTCGATCGAACACAGGTCCGATAAGGATCGCCATGAGGGCGTGAGCCGCACCGGCGATGCCCATCAGAAGCACTGACAACAGCAGCGTCAACGAATACGGCGAGGCGTAGCGTATTAAACGCAAAAGCCCTTTCACTGGAACACCCGCAAGCTCTCGAGCGCCTCCAACACTTGCTCCACTCTAATTTGTTCGATGCCGCTCGGGGAATGAAACACGCGCGATTCCGTTCTCCATGGAGACCAGATGGCGGGATTCGATGGGCCGAAAAGAACGACCACCGGTACGCCATAGGCAGCCGCAACATGCGCCGGACCGCTATCGTTCCCGACGAAAAGCGCCGCGCCGCCAAGCAGGCTCATCGACTCCCACAGCGGCGCACCGGCAATCACTTCAAACCGACGGAAAGCTCCGAGGTCGTCATCAGGACCTCCGATAAAAACCGGTTCCAATCCATGCGCTTGCAGGTTGTCGGCAACCCTCAGAAAGCGATCGGCAGGCCAGGTCTTTTCCGGGGTGGCCGCCACTGGATGAAGCACCGCATAGGCACGAGCACGTCGAGCAGGCCAAGCAAACAGACGCGCACGGCCGATGTCCTGGTGGGGCACGCCCAGGTGAAACATCGCCGAAGCCAGATGTTCGGCAGTGTGCACCACGCGCTCTTCGCCGAGGATCTCCTGTGCTCTGGGAATCGGCACGTTATAGATCCAGTGCGCCCGATGATGCACAAAGCCCGCTCTGTATTGCGCCAGGCTCAGCGCAGTCAGCCACAAGCTGCGTGTCCCGCCATGAAAGTTGATCACAAGCCTCGGGGCAAAGCGCACCGCCGCACTCAACGACGGCTCGAAAACCGCTTCGATGTCTGGATTATCCCGGAACAGATCTGAAAAGCGCGGCTCGGACATAATCGAGATTCGAAGGTCCGGACGCACCGACTTCAAAAGATGAATTGCTGGAGTGGTTAGGACGCTGTCGCCAAGGGATCGAATGCGGATCACCAGCACCCTCGATGCATGGGGCAGGCGATCAAATAGCGGCGTCGTCATGTGGAGTAATCGAAACTACTCCTCGATCTTGGCCTCGTCAATGAGCATCACAGGAATCTCATCACGAATCGGGTAGACACGCTTACATTGCCGGCACTTGAGGCCGCTCTCGTCCGGCTTCAAGTCCAAATCGGCTTTGCAAAACGGACACACCAAGATCTCGAGGAGTTCTTTGCTCAGAGCCATTGCTGATACTAAAGTGTAACAGCCTTGATAAGCCACATCTCCCAGTTTGCGCGTAACTCGGAATAACGCTCGTCCGAGAGGCCGAACGTCTGCAGAAGCATCGTTACGCTGCACCCAGTTGGCCCGGTGTCCTCCACCATCCACACAATCCGAGCCCCTTCAAGTTGATCCATGGTCCCGAGGAACATGTTTGGAGGCGTTACCACCTCCACGTCACCGGAAACCGGTTCTGCCCAATTGGCCTCATAGTGGCTGCCCTCCTTCAAGACCGGCAATCGGACCAGTTGAGACCAAACGTCGCCCGCAGTTCTTCTGGTTTGAACGCAACGCATGAACCCTTTGCAAGGCGCGCCGCTTGGATGATTTACGGAGTTTCGAAGGTTGCGGAGGAAGATGTCCCAACCCTTCCTCGTACCTTCGTAGTAGACATCGTCCTCAGAGCCAATCGCGAACCCGGAGTGCTCCAACTCGAGAACACTACCGCCGCCTTTTGGGATGATCAGGAACTCAACAGTGGCAGCGCCTTCCGGTCGAGCGTCTTTCAACTGAAGTCTGCGCGGTGGATCCGCGACTTCGATCACTTGCTCGTAGTCGATACCTTCTCCCCAGGACACAGCGTAGACTCCTCCTGGATGAAGGTCGACCCGCGAAGCGACCGCGAGCCAAGTCTCAATTTTTCGGGGATCCGTCAGCGCAGACCAAACGACCTCGGGTGTCGCGGAGACAGGCACTCTGAGTCGAATGGAACGAGTGGCTGCCGCTTGCATGGCGGCATTCTACTCCAAAATTATTACTGACTAATAGGCCTAATTTCGGTTACTTTGCCGTCCTCGAGAACAATCCGGAGTTCCTGATCACCTGCTACATATTTGTAGCGTTCCAGCAACTTTCCCGCTTCCGGCATCGAAATGATTTGAGTAGGTTTTCCGGCGACCGTTTGCAACTCGTCGCGAGTCATTCCGAGCTTCAACTTCGCTACTTCGGGAAGTACCGCCGCTGCCGTTACGCGCTCGACTTCAGGCTCAGTCGCCGTCACACGTGTCAGCCGAGGATTCGGCTTTTGCTGGGCCGAATTGCCGCTGCCAACACCCACGGAAGTGACTTGCTGCATTGTCCTCGCGGTAACACCGAGCGACTTGGATACGCTCGAGCCTGCACTCTGCCCGGCCTTCGCTGCTGACGTCGCCGACTTACCGGTGATCAATGCACCCTCCACCGTCGTCTGCGCGTGAAGAGTAGGAATCAGCAATGCGATCGCGAGTAACCTCATGTCTCCGAGCCTACGGGACCCGCATCTCGTGTGCAATCAGGCGAATACCTGCGAGCTTATACGAGGGGCCTATGTAATAAGCTAGTGTTTATAGGTCCTCTGGATGGAGCTTTATCCACTCAAGGTTTTCTTGACCGTCGCCAGTGAGAAGAGCTTCTCTCGCGCAGCCGAGAAACTGTATCGCACTCAGCCCGCGATTTCCCTCGCAATCCAGCGTCTCGAGACCGCGCTCAACGAAAAGCTAATCGATCGTTCCGGGACGCCGCTCCTGCTCACGGATGCGGGGCGGATTGTCGCCGAGTACGCCCGCAGATTCGAAAACCTGGAGAATGAGCTCTACAACTCGCTGGCCGAACTGCGCGACAACTCCGCCGGCAGGCTTACCATCGGAGCCAACGAATCGACGTCGCTGTACCTGCTGAAGTTCATCGAGCAGTACCGAAAGCTCTATCCGCGCGTCAAGGTGCAGGTCCGCCGCAGCCTCTCGAGCAAGATTCCGGCGCAGTTGAACGACGGCGATCTGGAACTGGGCGTCATCAGCTACGACCCAGCCGACGAACGTCTGATCGCTGAGGTGATCTACACCGACCGGCTGGCATTCGTGGTTTCCCCCCAGCACCCGTTATCGACCCAACCGTCCGTTTCGATCGCCGATCTCGGCATGGAGACCTTCATTGCGCACAACGTGATTTCTCCCTACCGCGAGGTCGTTTTGCGCGAGTTTCAGCGACACAAAGTCCCGCTCAACATGGACGTGGAGATGCCGACGGTCGAAACCATCCGTATCCTGGTGCAGCGCAACGAAGGTGTGGCTTTCCTGCCCAAGATGTGCGTGGAGCGCGAAATCGAACAGGGGATCTTGCGCGAGGTCCATGTGAAGGAGCTATCCGTTGAACGGAACATTCGCCTCGTGTATCCTGCCCGGCGCGCATTGAGCCACGCAGCCAAGGCTTTCCTTGAAGTAGTGAAAGACCGCGAACACCGCTAACCACGCACTCGGCAGCGTGTTACGCTCGGAGTTTCGACAATGCCGCAGCTTCAGTACACCTCACGAAGCGGCATCGGGGTCACCCGTCGCGTTTCCAAAGTTCCTTACAGCCGTGGACTCGAGAAACTGCTTGGGTCCTTGGACTCCCGCCGCGGAATTTACCTCTCCTCCGGATACGAGTACCCTGGACGATACTCCCGGTGGGATGTCGCCAGCCTTGCGCCCCCTTTGGAGATCGTCAGCTTCGGGCGAAATGTTCGGTTTAGCTCTCTGAATGCACGCGGCGAGAAGCTGCTGGGGATGCTCGCGCCCGTGCTCGCCGAGCATCCACATTGGGAACATACTGAAGGCGACCCAACCAGCTTCCGCGGTACGCTGAAGCCCCTGCCCGAGCTCTTCCCGGAAGAAGAGCGCAGCAAGCAGCCGTCCGTCTTCTCCATCCTGCGCCATCTGATGCAGGAGTTCGCGCATCCGTCCGACCCCCACCTTGCCCTTGTTGGTGCATTTGGATTCGACCTGCTCTTCCAGTTCGATCCCATCGAACTCAAGCTTCCCCGCGGCTCTCGCAAGGATCTGCACCTTTTCTTGTGCGATGACCTTTTCCTGATGGACCGCAAGCGAGAGCAGATCGAGCGCTATCAGTACGACTTCACGAAAGGCGATCAGACAACGGAAGGACTCCCGAGAGACGGCGAGACGATCACCTCACCGCGTAAGAACACGCCACCTTCCATCACCTCGGACCATGCGCCCGAAGAATACATGGCCAAGGTGGAGAAGGTGCGCGAAGGCATGCGGCAAGGCGATTACTACGAAGTCGTGTTGCGGCAGACATTCTCGACACCTTTCACCGGCAAGGCCTCGGAGCTGTTCCGCCGCGTACAGAAGGCCAGCCCGAGTCCGTACGAGTTCTTTCTCCAACTCGGCGACGAGCAACTAATCGGCGCATCCCCCGAGATGTTCGTGCGTGTCGAGGGTGACCGGGTCGAAACTTGCCCGATCTCCGGTACAGCTATCCGGACCGGTGATCCGCTGAAAGACGCCGAGAGCATCCGCGAATTGCTCAACTCGCGCAAGGAAGAGTCGGAGCTGACCATGTGCACGGATGTCGATCGTAACGACAAGTCGCGGGTCTGTATCCCGGGCTCCGTCCAGGTGATCGGACGACGGCTGATCGAGTCGTATGCGGGCGTCTTTCACACGGTCGATCACGTGGAAGGCACGCTGCAACCTGGCTTCGATTCGCTCGACGCATTCCTGGCCCACATGTGGGCCGTTACCGTCATCGGCGCACCAAAGAAAGCGGCTGCACAAGCGATCGAGAATCTCGAGAAGTCGGCGCGAGGCTGGTATGGAGGCGCTGTGGGCATGTTGTCGATGAATGGCGACGTGAACACCGGCATCCTGATCCGAACGGTCCATCTGCGCGACGGCATCGCCGAGTACCCTGTAGGCGCCACCCTGCTTTATGACTCGGTACCGGAGTTGGAGGAGCGCGAGACGCGCTTGAAGGCGACCGGCTTCTTCCGCGCTCTCCGACAAGCGGAAGCGGTTGCGGACACACCGAAATCGGCACCGGACTACTCCGGCATCAAGATCCTGATGGTCGACAACGATGACTGCTTCATCCACACGTTGTCGAACTACGTCCGGCAAACCGGAGCCCAGGTGGTCACCTATCGCGCAGGCTTCCCGGTCTCGTTGCTCGACGAGGTCGATCCGGACCTGGTCTTGATCTCGCCGGGTCCAGGCCGTCCCTCGGATTTCGGGTTAACGGGAGTGATTCGCGAGGCTGCATCGAGGGAGATTCCGATTTTCGGCGTCTGCCTGGGACTCCAAGGTGTCGTGGAGGCTTTTGGAGGCGAGCTCGGCGTGCTCGATTACCCGATGCACGGCAAGCCTTCCACCGTCACCCATCAGAACGCCGGCATCTTCGAGGGCCTTCCGGCAAGCTTTCAGGTCGGTCGCTACCACTCACTGTTTGCACGCAAGCCTGTTTTGCCCGAGGAGCTCGAGGTCACGGCTGAATCGGAAGACGGCGTTGTGATGGGCATTCGACACAAGTCGCTTCCAATCGAAGCCGTCCAATTCCACCCGGAGTCCCTTCTGAGCCTGAACGACGAGTGCGGCCTCAGATTAATTCAAAATGTTTTGAGGCTGTACGGCGTCGCAAGAAAGAACGCGGCTCTGACGGGCGCCAACGCCGCGGACCGAAGCTAACCTGATGCTCGGCAAAACGTTCTTCAACCAAACGAGGTAAACCGTTCATGCACTGGCTATTCACCGGCTTTCTTGTACTTCAACTGCTCACTGCGGCTCCGCTGTCGGCCGACGACAAATCCGATCGCGAGTCGCTGAAAGAGTACGAGGCGTGGCGCAAACAGGAGAAGGATGAGAGGAAGCAGTTCGATACAGAGCGTCGCGAGGCCATAAAGGATCTTGAGAAAGATCGGAAGGAAATGGCCAATGAGCACCGGGACTTCCTGCGCGACACGCGCAAAGAGGAAGAGGAGCAGCGCAAAGAAGAGCGTAAGGCAGACAAGGAAGAGCGTAAGGCTGAGAAGGAACGTCGTAAAGCCGAGATGCACGAGCGCAAGGCTGACAAGGAGCGCCGAAAGGCTGAGGAGAAGCTACGGAAGCAAAACGACAAATTGTACCGGAAGTAATAAGCCGGGAGTGAGACTGTCGGGCAAAAATAGTTTCAAAGTTTTCGCCACCCCAAGAGTTGGAACTATTACTCTAGGGTTTAAAGTTTAGGTCTGAGATTATGCCGAGGTGGTGTAATACAACTAAAGTCGCACCCGCAAGCAGAACTACCATCAACAGCATCGAAAGTACTGGAGATTTGCGGTCTCGGTTTCCCAAACGGCTCTTGCGCATCAATTCGCGCTTATAGTCTCGGTACTCTATGTCATCGAGATCTGCAAAGTTTTCGCTGCTGAGACGTGGCACGATTCCTTTATATGCGGGATGGCAGCCCTGTGTCTATGGCCTTCAAAATGCCGAGGTTCTAGTGCGAGTTCCTAATACCCCACATAGAATAAAAACTTGACCGGCGATTTCCGCAAGCATCCTGCCTTTCCTTCCCGCTTCCTTCCCGACGTCCACGATCTCCTCGTGTACCTCCCGCCGGGCTACTACGAAACTGATCGACTGTACCCGGTGCTGTATTTACAGGACGGTCAAAATCTTTT